>CAYJWO010000125.1:0-4001 GCA_964373825.1 uncultured Planctomycetales bacterium | reverse complement strand
GCCTGCGGAGGCTCGCCGGACCGAGGCGCATCCGAGGACGCCTTCGGGGACGCGCTACCCGACGGGAGGTTCTTGTTGCTCAGGCCGATCTTGCGCTCAAGCTCATCGAGCTTGATGACCTGGACGCAGACTTTCTGGCCGACTTGGTAGCGGTCGTCGAGCTTTTCGTCGGAGGCGAGGTCGAGCTCGGAGAGGTGGAGCAGCCCCTCAACGTCCTGCGCGATGGAAACGAAGAGGCCGAAGCCGGCGACCTTGGTGACGGTGCCGTCGACGACCGACCCAACGGTAAACCGCTCCACGATCTGCGGCCACGGGTCGGGGTTGAGCTGCTTTAAGCCCAGCGTAATGCGGTGGTTGTCCGGCTCGCAGGTGAGGACGACGACCTCCACCATCCGGCCCTTCTTCAGGACTTCCGACGGGTGGTTGACCTTGCGCGTCCAGGAAATGTCCTGGTTGTGGAGCATCCCCTCCAGCCCGTCCTCTAACTCGAGGAACGCCCCGTAGTCGGTGAGCTGCCGGACGCGGGCCATGACCTTGGTGCCGGCCGTGTAGCGCTCGGTCGCCTTCTCCCAGGGATCGCCGGCGACCTGGCGGACGCCGAGCGACAACCGCTGGTTCTTGGCGTCGACCGCCAGGACGACCGCCTCCAGCTCCTGGTTGACCTGCAGCACCTCGGACGGATGGCCGACGCGCTTCGACCAGGACAGCTCCGAGATGTGGACGAGCCCTTCGACGCCGGGCTCAACCTCCACGAACGCCCCGTACGGCACGATGTTGACGACCTTGCCCTTGATGCGACTGTTGACGGGGTACTTGGTCTCCACGTGCTCCCAGGGGCTGGGGAGCAGTTGCTTGAGCCCCAGCGAGACCTTCCGGGCGTCCCGATCCACCGACAGCACGACGACGTCGAGCCGCTGGCCCACGCTCAGCACGTCCGAGGGGTGGCCGACGCGTCCCCAGGAGATGTCCCCGATGTGCAGGAGGCCGTCGACGCCGCCGAGATCCACGAACGCGCCGAAGTCGGTGAGGTTCTTCACGATGCCGTTGCGCCGCTCGCCGACCGTCAGCGACCCGAGCAGCTCCTGGCGCTGGCTCTCCTTCTCCTTGATGAGGAAGTCCTTGTGGGACACGACGATGTTCTTGCGCGCGCGGCTGATCTTGAGGATGATGAACTTCAGGGTCTGCCCGACGAGGTGGTCGAGGTTGGCGTAGCCCTTGAGGGAGGAGAGCGAGGCGGGCATGAACGCCTCGATGCCGACGTCCACCATGAGGCCGCCCTTCACCTTGCGGGTCGGGCGGCCCTCGATGATGTCGCCTTCCTTGTGGTGGTTGACGATCCGGTCCCAGCCCTTTTGGCGCTCGGCTTTCTGCTTGGAGAGCAGGACCATGCCCTGGTCGTCTTCGATCGCTTCCACCAGGACCTCGACCTCATCCCCGACGTGCAGCTCGCCGGCGTTATAGAACTCGCTGCGGCTGATCGCCCCCTCGGACTTGAAGCCGATGTCAACGATGACTTCCTGCGGGGTCAGCTCGATGATGCGTCCCTTGACGATCTGGCCCTGAGTGATCGGCCGAAGGCTCTTGGCGTACAGCTCCGCCAACAGGGATGAGGTGAGGCTCGATGTGCCGGTGTCGGTTATGGTCATCGGTGAGACGGATCACCCCTCAAGCTCACCCGCCAACCGCTGCCACTGAGTGGTGACCACATCGGCGAGCCGCTGGTGATCGGCGCGCGGTGGTTGGCTCGGGGATGATTCAAACGCGGTAGTATACGGAATAGGCGGTCCGAACGCAACTCGAATTTTCGACGGGTGCAGGCGACTGGCCTTCGGCGGCAGCGCCTGGAACGTGCCGTGGAGGAGGGCGGGAATGATCGGCACCCGTGCGTGCACCGCCAGGACCGCGATCCCGCGCTTCGCCCGGCTCAGCGCTCCGGAGAGCTGCCGGGTGCCTTCCGGAAAGATCCCGAGCGCCTCCCCGCGAGCCAGCACGGCAAGACCTGCGCGCACGGCCGACAGATCCGCTTCGCCCCTGCGCAGAGGCATGACGCGGACGGATCGAAAATAGGCGGCCAGCCAGCGGTGGCGGTACAAATCGGCGCGAGCCATGAACCGCAGCGGCCTCGGACAGGCGACGCCGAGCACCACCGGGTCCAGGAAGCTTACGTGGTTGCAGGCGATGAGGCACCCTCCGCGCCCGGGCACATGGTGCTGGCCGCGCACCTCGAGCCCATACCGAAGACGCAGGAGGAGCCACCCGCTGAGCTTCGTCAGCGCGTAGGCCGGGGTCACGACGCCCCCGAGGGATGGCGCGCGCGGATGGCCGCCAGCATCGCCTGGACGACCTGTGGGATGGTGCGGCGGGAGGTATTGATGACCATCGCCCCAGGCGGGGTGACCAGCGGCCCGACCTGGCGGCTGCGATCCAGGCCGTCGCGGAAATGGAGCTGCTCGCGAATCTGGGCGAGTGGCGTCCGGGAGCCGTAGAGGCGCGCCAACTCGGCTTGGCGGCGGCGGGCACGCACTGCGGGGTCGGCATCGAGGAAGAACTTATGCGGGGCGTGCGGAAAGACGACCGAACCGGTGTCGCGCCCCTCGACCACCACGCCGTGCCGGTTGGCCAAGGCGCGCTGGCGCTCCACCATGGCCGCGCGGACCGGCGCGTGCTGCGAGATCTGGGCGGCCGCTTCCGTGACCTCCTCGGTCCGAATCGCCCGCGTAATCTCGCGGCCATCCAGCCACACCTGCAGCGCGTGCTGACCGCTGACCCGCAGCTCCAGGGGCAGCGACGCGGCCAGCCGTGCCAACCGCTCGACATCGGTGACCGGATTCAGCCGCTGCCGCAACGCGGCGTACGCCAGCGCGCGGTAGGTCGCCCCCGTATCGAGGTACGCCAGCCCCAGCCGCTTGGCGAGCAACTTGGCGATGGTGCTCTTCCCGACCCCGCCGGGGCCGTCGATGGTGATGACGAGCGCTGGCGACTGGTGGCCCAGTGGCCCAGTGGCCCAGTGGGCGGGACGAACAGGGCGCCGCGCTCTAGGCATCAGGAAGCCGAAGACGCGCCGCTTGGGCGCTAGCGAGCCGGCGGCGCAGCGCGGCGGATCGGCCGGCCACCAGCTCGCGTCGAAACGTACGCCACTGGCGCTCAAATCGGGCCATGGCGTTGAGGAGCGGCGCGCGATTGCTGGAGCAGATCGCCTGCCAGAGGCCGGGATCGCTCTTCGCCACCCGGGTCATCTCCAGGAAACTTCGCGTCGCCAACCTGGCGGCGGCCGATCGAGCCGACCGGACCAGGCAGTACGCCATCACGTGGGGCAGATGGCTCAGGGTCGCCAGCAGCCGATCGTGCCGCGCGGGCGCCATCGAGATCACGCGGCATCCGAGGCGGCGCCAGAGGGCGGCGACGCGGGCACACGCCTGCCGGTTCGTGCGCGCCGTCGGCGTGAGGATGACGGCGGCGCGATCGAACAGTGCCGCGGTCGCGGCGGCGATCCCCCGCCGCTCGGATCCAGCCAGCGGGTGGCCGCCGATGAACGCGATGCCCCGTCGCGCGAGCCGACGCTCGAGCG
This sequence comes from uncultured Planctomycetales bacterium, assembly GCA_964373825.1. Classification (GTDB taxonomy): domain Bacteria; phylum Omnitrophota; class Gorgyraeia; order Aquiviventales; family Aquiviventaceae; genus CAYJWO01. The sequence continues at coordinate 433 of CAYJWO010000125.1, read as the reverse complement.
CGCGCACGACCACGGCCTTCGTGCTGCCGACATCCGTCAGGACGCTGCCGGGGCGCATCCAGCGGGAGAGCCGCAGGGCCTCGGGGATGAGGCGATCAACGGGGGTCGCCAAAATCACCAGCTCAGCGCCCTGAACCGCCCGTCGAGGGTCGGTCGTGCCGACATCCACAGCACCCCCACGCTGGGCCCGGCGGGCGGTCGCCTTGCTGCGGCTGAGGCCCACGACGTCGCGGGCCAGCCGGCGGCGGCGGATCGCCAACCCGAGCGATCCGCCGATCAACCCGAGCCCAACAATAGTCACTCGATTGAATCCACGCATCCGTGCGATATCAGATATCGCCTGGGGCGATATCTGATATCGGGTTACAGGGAGCGGCCGACGACGGGAGCCAAGCGCCTCAGCTCCGCCATGAGGGCGGCGAACTTGGCCGGC
>CAYJWO010000124.1:0-4014 GCA_964373825.1 uncultured Planctomycetales bacterium | reverse complement strand
TGCCGTCGTCCTTCATGATCTCGCAGATGACCCCGGCCGGCGGCAGCCCTGCCAACCGGGCGAGATCCACCGCCGCCTCCGTGTGGCCGGCCCGCCGCAGCACCCCGCCTTCCTTGGCCCGCAGCGGAAAGACGTGGCCGGGGCGCGTCAGGTCGGCGGCGGCCGCCTTAGGATCCAGCAGGACGCGCACGGTCCGGGCGCGGTCGTGGGCGGAGATGCCGGTGGTCACCCCCCGGCGGGCGTCGACGGAGATCGCCCATGCGGTCTTCATGGGATCCTCGGAGGGGCTGACCATGGGATGCAGGCCGAGCGCGTCCAGCCGCTGGCCTTCCATGGGCACACAGATGATGCCGCGCCCGTGCGTCGCCATGAAAGCGATGTGCTCCGGGGTCGCGCCCGCCGCCGCCAGGATGAGGTCGCCTTCGTTCTCCCGGTCGCCGTCATCCACCACGATGACCAGGCGCCCAGCGCGCAGCTCGTCGAGGATCTCCGGAATGGGGTGGAACGCGTCGTCGGCCATAAGTAGTGGCGTAGTATAACCCCTTCAGCCAGAAGGGTCAATGGCGCCGCGTTACGGGTGATGGTCAAGGTTGCCGGGTCCTGCCGTCCCTCGACTCGCTACGCTCGCTCGGGATCCCGAGCGCCAGCGAGGGAGACGCCCGCGTCGGAGCGAGCGGGCCGCCGAGGGCGCGGTTCAGGGTTACGCCGGGACGGGAGAGGCGGCGGGAGCGGTCGGGCGGGCGGTTTCGGTGAGCTTGGCGGAGAGAATCTTGGAGATACCGGCCTCCTCCATGGTGACCCCGTAGAGGGAGTCGGCCTTGGTGATCGTCTTCTTGTTGTGCGTAATGAGGATGAACTGCGAGAGCGCTAAGAACTCCTCAAGCACCCGGGTGAAGCGGTCCACGTTCGCCTCATCGAGCGGGGCATCGATCTCATCTAGGACGCAGAACGGCGAGGGCCGCACCTTGAACAGCGCGAAGAGCAGTGCGATCGCGGTGAGCGCTCGCTCCCCGCCGGAGAGCAAGCTAATGCTCTGCAGCCGCTTGCCGGGTGGGCGGGCCACGATGTCAATGCCGGATGTGAGCACGTCTTCCTCGTCCATGAGGATGAGATCCGACTGGCCGCCGTCGAACAGCCGGCCGAAGTAGTGCTGGAACTCCTGCCGCAGCCGCTCGAACGTCTCCCGGAATTGCGTGCGCGCCGTCCGGTTGATCTGCGTGATCGACGTCTTCAAGTCGTCCCGCGCCTGGATCAAATCCTGCTGTTGGCCCTGGAGGAACTCGAGACGCCGCTTGAGTTCGTCGTACTCCTCGACCGAGCCCAGGCTCACCGGCCCGACGCCCTCGAGCTTTGCCCGCAGCCCCTTGGTTTGCTCCACCAGCTCGGCGCGCTGGGCGTCAGCCAGCGGCTCCGCCTCGGCCTGCTGGGCGGCCTGCAGCGTCGCGTCGTCGATCTGGTAGAGCTCCCGCAGCCGCTCGATCACCCGTTCCCGGCGGAACGTCTGCTCGGCCATCCGCTGCGTGCGCTCCTGGATCTGCTGCGCGACCTGGGAGAGCTGCTGTTCGACCGCGAGGAGCCTCGGCACCACCTGGTCGCGCTGCTCCTGCGCCTCGCGCAACCTGGCCTCCTGCTGTACAGCCTCCTGCTCCACCCGCTGGCACTCGTCAGCCCGCTGGCGCGAGGCCTCCTCGTGCGCGCTGAGCTGCTGGGTGAGCTCCTCGATGCGTCGGCGCGCATCGTCTTGCTGGATCGTCCGCGTGGCGGCCTCCTGCGTGAAGCGTTCGCGGTCCGCGTCGAGCTCCCGCCCGCGCTCCTGCAAGGCCTGCCGGCGCTCGCCGAGTGATTGCAGGCTGGCGTCGACCTGGGCTTTGGCGACGAGCAGCTCTTGGCGTTTGGCCTGTGCCGCGTCGCGGTCCGCCTGTGCGGCCTGCCGCTGCTGCTCCACCTGCTGCTGGCGCTGCTGGGCGCCTTCCACCGTCTGCTCCGCGGCTGCGAGCTGCGCTCGCAGCGCATCCTGCTGCGCGGTCACGTCCGCCGCTTCCAGCTCAACCTCACGGCGCGACTCTGCATGGCGCCGCGACTCCTGTGTGAGCTGGCTGAGTTGGTGGGTGAGCCGCTGCAGCGCCGGAGCCACCTGTGCTGCCTGGCCCTTGGCCGACTCGAGTGTTTGCAACAACCGCTGCCACTCCTGTTCGGCCTCAGACGCGCTGCGTTCCCGCTCGGCGAGCTCCGCCTCCACGGCGCTCAGGCTGTTGGACGCACGCTCCCATCGCTGCTTGCGCCCGAGGCGCTGCGGCTCCCTGCCGCCGTCGCCGGCAAACCGCCACGACCGTCGATCCCACCGGTCTCCCTGCTGGCTGACGAGGCGGCATTGGGGCGTTTGGCGAGCCTCGAACACGCGCTGCAGATCGTCGATAATCCAGGAATCGTTGAGCAGCCACTCAACGAACCGCCGGTAGGCCGGCTCCACCTGCACGACGTCGCGCACGGCCTTGGACAGCCCAGGCAAGCCCGGCGACTCCTGCAGCACGGTCTGTCCGTTCGGACAATCCTCCAAGACGAGGAACCGGCAGCCTGGCAGCTGGTGTCCCGCCAGGAGCCGTCGGCACTGGGCCAGGGCCTGACGATCGCGCACCACGACCGCCTCCGCCAGGGGACCGAGGGCCGCTTCGACCAGCGTCTCTTGGCCGGCCGCCGGCTGGATGAGATCCGCCAGCGGCCCGATGAGCCCGTCGATCGGTTGGCTCATGAGGGTTTGCAGCGCATCCGGAAAGCCCTCGTATCGGCGCCAGGCGTCCTCGCACAGCTGCACTTGTGCTCGCTGCGCGGCCGTTTGCTCGCGCAACTGATGGAGGCGCCCGGTCTGCTCGTGACGCCGCGCCACCGCCACATCGAATGCGCCTTGCGTCTCGCGCAGCCGCCGGGTCAGCTCCTCGTGCTGCTGCTGAAGCGTGCCCTGTTCCCGCGCGAGGGCCGTGTGCCGTGTTGCGAGTGTCTCGAGCTGCGCGTCCAGTTGGGTGCGCTGCTGCTCGCAGCGGTTCAGCCGGGCGTCCGCCGCATGGAGGCGCGACGAGAGCACCGTCAACTCGTTGCGGGCCGCTGACGCCTCGGTCGCGGCGGTGAAGAGTTCGCCCTTGCCGGCCTCAAGGGTCGCGGTCGCGTCGCGCCACTGCGCGTCAAGCGTCTGTGTTTCGGCTTCCAGCGCGGCTAAGCGCTCCCGCAGCGAGGCGGCTTGCTGGTTCAGCTCGTGCTCGCCGCCCCACAGGCGGGTGAGCTGCTCCTCGCATTGGGTGATCCGCCCGCGCAGCTGGGTGGCTTCCCGCGACGCCTGCTCGGCCTGCTGGCGCAGCTCGTTGATCCATCCGGCCTTGAGCGTGCGCTGATTCGCGTGCTGCTCGCCGTCGCTGCGCGCCTCGACGAGCCGCGTGCGCAGCGCCTGGAGGGCTTGCTGCACCGACGACACCGCCGCGTTGGACGCCTCGACCGTCTCCACCCACCGTTGCTTCTCGGCCTCGCGCTCGACGCGCTGGGCCTGCAGAGTCGCAAGCTCCCGCTCTAGCGTCGCGTCCCGCGACCGGCCGCCGCGCAGCTCGTCGGCCGCGAGCTGCAGCTCGAGCGCCTTGAGCCGCTCCCACTGGGTCTTGTACTGCCGCGCCTTCGCCGCCTGCCGCTCGAGAGCGTTGACCTGCCGGCGCACCTCGCCGATCACGTCGGCGATGCGCACGAGGTGCTCCTCGACCTCGTCGAGGCGGCGGCTCGTCTCCTGGCGCTTGGCGAGGTACTTGGCGATGCCGCTGGCCTCCTCGAAGACGACGCGCCGCTCCTCCGGCTTGGAGGAGAGGATCATGTCGATGTGCCCCTGCTCGATGATGGCGTACGTGCCGCCACCGAGGCCCGTCCCGCGGAACAGCTCCTGGATGTCGCGCAGACGGCAGGGGCTCTGGTTGATGAAGCACTCGCTCTCGCCGGAGCGGTACACGCGGCGCGTCAGCGTGATTTCGTTGAACGAGATCG
>CAYJWO010000123.1:1616-4045 GCA_964373825.1 uncultured Planctomycetales bacterium | reverse complement strand
CTCAGGGGTAGAGCGTCACGTTGCCAACGTGAATGTCGTGGGTTCAAATCCCATCTCCCGCTCTCCCTTCGTCTGTGTGTTCGCGGGCCTCAGCGTCGCGTGGCTCATCAGGGTGAGGTTGCTGACATGATCCCACCACCTGCTGCTGGCGGTATCGCACAGAGACTTCTAGGGCATTTGGATGACGCTCCATGGCGGTGCGATACCGCCATGGCCGAGAGACGGTCTGATTCAGGTGTCGGCCATGGCCCCGCCCTGAGGCGGGGCCCGCTGCAGGTGGTGCGGATGATCCCACCACCTACTGGGTTTCGCCGTTGTCATGTGCACACCGTGCGTAGGCGAAACGTCCCGCCGCAGGCGGGACGGCCTACGGCCAGCCAGCAGGTGGTGGGATGAACATCATGGAGTTCCTGAACGAGCGTGCGGTCTCATGCGACGTGAAAGCGCAGACCAGGCCGGAGGTTATCGAGGAGCTCGTCTCGTTGCTGGTGCGAGCCGGGTCGATCCACACCAAGGACGCCGCGCGGCTGACCAAAATCCTGCTGGATCGTGAAGCGCTCGGCTCCACGGGCATCGGCCAGGGGGTGGCAATCCCCCACGGCAAGTCGGGCTGTGTGAGCCAGCTCATCTCGGCGTTCGGCGTCTCGAAGGCGGGGGTCGCGTTTGACGCGCTGGACGGCGAGCGCGTCCACCTGTTTTTCCTGCTGGTGGCCCCCGAGGACTCCGCCGGGCCGCACCTCAAGGCGCTGGCCCGGATCTCGCGCCTGCTCAAGGACCGGCACTTCCGCGAGCGCCTGCAGGCGGCGACGGATGAGCGGCAGGTGGTCCGGCTGATTCGCACCGAGGACGAGCGCCGCCAGTAGCCCCCGCGGCCGGCCGGCCCAGCCCCTCATGCGATTCCTGAAGTGGTTCTACCCCGGCATGATGGTCAAGCGATGGCTGCTGCTGGCCGTCATGGGGGTCCTCTGTTTCGGGATGGGCGCCGCCCTGCTGCCCGTCGAAAACAACCCTCCCCAGCGCGTGCTGGGCCTCCTCATCCTGACCGCGGGGCTCGTGTCGCTGACCGTCGGCGTCACATGGATGCTGCGCTCGCTCCTCGACGTCGTGTCCCCGGCCTCCCAGCAGGATCTCGTCGAGCGCGTCTTTCAGCGCCGGCACCTGGATCGGGGCCCGCGGATCGTCGCGATCGGCGGCGGGACCGGGCTCTCCACCCTCCTGCAGGGGCTCAAGCAGTACACGTCGAACATCACCGCGATCGTCACGGTCGCGGATGACGGCGGTAGCTCCGGGCGCCTGCGGCAGGAGTTCGACATGCTGCCGCCGGGCGATATCCGCAACTGCCTCGTGGCACTCGCCGATACCGGCCCCCTCATGCAGCAGCTCTTCCAGTACCGGTTCGCGGAGGAGTCCGCACTCAAAGGTCACAACTTCGGCAACCTCTTCATCACCGCCATGACGAAGATCACCGGAGACTTCGAGCAGGCGGTGCAGGCCTCCAGCAAGGTCCTGGCGATCCGCGGCCGGGTGGTGCCGTCGACCAACACCAGGGTCCGCCTCGTGGCGGAGCACGACGACGGCAGCGTCACGTCGGGGGAGAGCCAGATCTCCGAGGCGACCGTGCGCATCAAGCGGCTCTACCTTGACCCGCGCCATTGCCAGCCGACGCGCGCGGCACTCGACGCGATCCGCGAGGCCAACGCGATCATCCTCGGCCCGGGGTCGCTGTTCACCAGCGTCATCCCGAACCTGCTGGTGGAGGGCATGGTGGAGGCGGTGGTGCAGTCGCAGGCGCTGAAGCTCTATCTCTGCAACGTCATGACGCAGTCGCGGGAGACCGCCGGCTTCCGGGCGAGCGATCATGTGCAAGCACTCATCGCGCAGGCGAACCCCGGCATCCTCCAGGTGTGCCTCGTGAACACGAAGCCGGTGCCTTCCCATCTGCTCGATCGCTACCGGGAAGAGGGGGCGTTTCCGGTGGAGGGGGACTGCGACCGCATCCGCGCCCTCGGCTACCAGGTGGTCGCCGAGGACCTCATCAACGCCGACAACTACGTCCGGCACGACCCCGAGAAAGCCGCGAAGCTCATCATCCAGCTCATCGTGGGGGGGCGGGGCCGGGCACTGGCCCGGCCAATACCCGCGGCGGTGGGATGAGCGATGCCCGTGATCCAGCGGGTCGTCACACTCGTCCATCGCGAGGGGCTGCATGCACGGCCGGCCGCCGTGTTCGTTCAGCGCGCCAAGCGGTTCGAAGCCCGCATCACGGTCAAGCAGGGTCGCCGGCGGGCTGATGGGAAATCGATCATGGCGCTCCTCACGCTGGCGGTGGGGCCGGGGGCCCGCCTCGTTGTGGAGGCTGATGGCCCCGACGCCCCCCAGGCGATCCAACAGCTCTGCCAGGTGCTGACGAAGCCGCTGCCAGAACCGTC
>CAYJWO010000123.1:0-1516 GCA_964373825.1 uncultured Planctomycetales bacterium | reverse complement strand
CCCAGGCGATCCAACAGCTCTGCCAGGTGCTGACGAAGCCGCTGCCAGAACCGTCCAAACCGCCGCCGATCTGACATGACGACGCTCAAAGGAATCCCCGCTGCACCCGGCATCGCCATCGGCAAGGCCCGGCTGGTCCACATGGAGGAGCTGGCCGTTCCCAGCCGTCCCATCACCCCCGAGCAGGTCCCGCAGGAGCTCCTCCGGTTGGAGGAAGCGCTGATCCAGACCCGCCACCAGATCGCGGACATCCAGAAGCGGCTTGAGGAGGAGCTGGGCCAGGAGCATGCGGCGATCTTCAACGCGCATCTCCTGGTGCTCGAAGACCAGGGGTTGCGGGAGGAGATCATCCAGGGGCTGCGGACGAAGCGGGTGAACGTGGAGGTGGTCTTCAGCGACGTGCTGCGCCGGCACCTGCGCGCCTTCAAGCGCACCGAGGACGAGTACCTGCGGGAGCGGACGGCGGATCTCGAGGATGTCCGCAAGCGGGTGCTGCGCAACCTGCTGGGCAAATCCACCGGCCCGCTGGCGACGACTCACGAGCAGGTCGTCGTCGTGGCCCACGACCTCTCCCCGTCCGAGACCGCCCAGATGCGCAAGCATCAGGTGCTGGCGTTCATCACCGACGTCGGCGGCCGCACGAGCCACACGGCGATCATGGCGAAGTCGCTGGAGATTCCGGCGGTCGTCGGTCTCGTGGCCGCGACGCGGCAGATCCAGGAGGGCGAGGTCATCATCGTGGACGGCACCCGGGGCGAGGTGGTCATCGCCCCGGATCCGGACACGGTCCACCGCTACGAGCTGGAGCAGCGGCGGCAGCAGGAGCTCAACCGCCAGCTGCTGCAGCTCAAGGACGTCAAGGCGGAGACGCTGGACCACCACGCGGTGATCCTCTCCGCGAACATCGAGCTGCCCGATGAGATCGGGTCGGTCATCGCGCACGGGGCGGACGGCATCGGGCTATTCCGCACCGAGTTCTTGTACCTCAACCGCTCGGACTTTCCCACGGAAGAGGAGCAGTACCAGGCCTACCGGGGCGTTGTCGAGCAGCTCAACCCGAAATCGGTCATCATCCGAACGATGGACTTGGGCGGCGACAAGTTCCTCTCGCCCTTGCAGCTGCCTTCGGAGATGAACCCGTTCATGGGGTGGCGCGCGATTCGGTTCAGCCTGGCGCGGCCCGAGATCTTCCGCATCCAGCTGCGGGCCATCCTGCGGGCGAGCGTGCACGGCAACCTCAAAATCATGTACCCGATGATCTGCGGCATTGAGGAGCTGCAGCGCGCCAACGAAATCCTCCACGAGGTCAAGCAGGAGCTCCACCGGGAGGGCATTCCCTTTGCGAAGGCGCTGGAGGTGGGCGCGATGATCGAGGTGCCATCGGCCGCCCTCACGTGCGACCTGCTCGCGAAGGAGGTCGACTTCTTCTCCATCGGCACCAACGACCTCATCCAGTACTCGCTGGCGGTGGACCGGGTGAACGAGAAGATCGCCTACCTCTACGAGCCCACGCACC
>CAYJWO010000122.1:0-4080 GCA_964373825.1 uncultured Planctomycetales bacterium | reverse complement strand
TCAACGACTGGCACACCTGCCCGAACACCGGCCGCATCAACGCGAGCAACCCGTGTTCGGAATACATGCATCTGGACAACTCGGCGTGCAACCTCGCTTCTATCAACCTCCTGAAGTTCCTCGACGAGGACGGCAACTTCCTCATCGAGCAGTTCAAGTACGCCGTGCGCGTCATGATCATCGCGCAGGACATCGTCGTCGACCACTCCTCCTATCCGACGGAGCGCATCGGGCAGACCGCGCGCGACTACCGCGAGCTGGGGTTGGGCTACGCCAACCTGGGGGCGGTCCTGATGTCGCGGGGGCTCGCGTACGATTCGGAAGAAGGGCGCGCGTGGGCCGGCGCCATCACCGCGTTGATGTGCGGCCACGCCTATGAGGTCTCCGGCGAGATCGCCCAGCAGACCGGCCCCTACCGGGGATTGGCGGCGAACCGCGAGCCGCAGCTCCGGGTGCTGCGCAAGCACCGCACACAGGTGGACAAGATCAACCACCGGCTGGTCCCCCCACCACTGCTCCAGGCCGCGACGCGTGCGTGGGATGCCGCCATCAAGCACGGTGAGCAATTCGGCGTTCGCAATTCACAGATCAGTGTGCTGGCGCCTACAGGCACGATCGCCTTCATGATGGACTGCGACACGACGGGCATCGAGCCGGACATCGCCCTCATCAAGTACAAGCGGCTGGTGGGCGGCGGGATGCTCAAGATCGTCAACCAGACGGTCCCGAAGGCGCTCGCGCGGCTGGGCTACGCGCACGACGAGACGGAGGCGATCCTCAAGCACCTCGATGCGAAAGAGACCATCGAGGGCGCCCCAGAGTTGAAGCCGGAGCACCTGCCGGTCTTCGACTGCGCGTTTAGGCCGGTGCACGGCAGCCGGTCCATCCACTACATGGGCCACGTCCGGATGATGGCGGCGGTGCAGCCGTTCATCAGCGGGGCGATCAGCAAGACGGTCAACCTGCCGGAAGAGGCGACGATCGACGAGATCATGCAGGCGTACATCGAGTCCTGGCGGCTGGGGATCAAGGCGGTCGCGATCTACCGCGACGGCTCGAAGAAAGTCCAGCCGCTGTCCACCGGTAAGGAGTCGAGGGCCGGGGCGGCGGTCCCCACCGGTCCGTACCGCCGCCGGCTGCCCGACGAGCGCCAAGCCATCACCCACAAGTTCTCCATCGGCGGGCACGAGGGGTACCTCACCGTCGGGCTCTTCGAAGACGGCACTCCCGGCGAGATCTTCATCACGATGTCCAAAGAAGGCTCGACCCTCTCGGGCCTCATGGACTGCTTCGCGACGATGGTGTCGCTCTCTCTCCAGTTCGGGGTCCCCCTGCACATCCTGGTGAAGAAATTCAGCCACGTGCGGTTCGAGCCCTCCGGAGTCACGAACAACCGGGACGTGCGGTTTGCCAAGTCGGTCGTGGACTACATCTTTCGCTGGATGGCGCTGAAGTTCCTCCCGGCGGACCAGGCGCAGCAGTTCAAGGTGACGGAGCTGCCCGTTACCGCCCCCGCCAATGGTGCTGGGGCGGGCCAGGCTGCCGTGGCGACCACTCCTGCCGCAAGTTCGATGGAGCAGCACGAGAGGATCACGTTCGTTGCGCAGGCCGATTCTCCCGCCTGCCACGAGTGTGGGTCCCTGATGGTTCGCAATGGGAATTGTTATAAGTGCGTCAATTGCGGGTCCACCTCGGGCTGCTCGTAGGCCATGGGAGGTGCCGCGATGAAGTGGCTGCTGAACGTCGAGCTCTCGAAGAAATGCGAGGAGTTCGTCAAGGCCTACTGGGGCCGGGACGGGGTGTCGCACGTCCGCGAGCGGCCGGTCACGTGGGTGCGGCATGAGGCCAATCCGCACTTGAAGCAGCTGCGCCGCAAGCAAAAGCAGCTGCCGCTCTTGACGGTGAAGAGTGCGCCCGGGAAGTTTCGCGTGCAGCTCTCCACCGAGCGACGGGAGACCTGGACATGATCGAGACGCCAGCGCAAGAGCGCGCCATCATGGCGCCGGAGCGGCTGCCGGCCGGCGGGCGGCTGCTCGTGGACTGGGAAATCCGGGAGTACGTGCGCAAGTACCGGATGCTCGATCCCTTCGAGGATGGGCTGCGGCGGGACGGCACAATCTCCTACGGCCTCTCTTCGATGGGGTACGATATCCGCGTGACGGACGAGTTCAAGGTGTTCACCAACCTCAAGCAGGCGGTCGTCGACCCGAAAGAGTTCAACCCCGACTCCTTCATCGACTTCAAGGGGCCGGTGTGCGTGATCCCGCCGAACTCCTTCGCGCTGGCCCGGTCGGTCGAGTATTTCCGGCTGCCGCGCTCGGTGATGGGGATCTGCCTGGGGAAGTCCTCCTACGCCCGCTGTGGCATCGTCGTGAACATCACCCCGCTGGAGCCCGAGTGGGAAGGGCACTTGACGATCGAGATCTCCAACACGACGCCGCTACCGGCGCGCATCTACTCGAACGAAGGGATCGCGCAGGTCCTCTTCTTCGAGGCAGGCTCCTTGCCGGAGGTCTCCTACGCAGACCGCAAGGGCAAATACCAGGCGCAGCAGGGCATTACGCTGCCGCGCGTCTGACCGCCGACTCCTTCCCGCCGTGACCGTCGCCCTCGCCAGCGGCCCTCCCCTTTCGTGCATGAGCGGAGACCTGGACGCCCAGGACGTCGCGCTGGACGCCACCCTACGGTCCGGCCAGGCGTTTCGCTGGCGGCGGCTGGAGGGCTGGTGGTACGGCGTGCTCGGTCGCGCCGTGCTGCGGGTGCGGCAGGACGGCGGCCGGCTCCACTACGACGCCTCGGGCGACAGCCTCACCCCGGCGCGGCTGCGCCACTACTTCGCGCTGGATCTTAACCTGCGCGGCATCCTGCAGTCGATCGACGTCGATTGGCAGATCCATCAGGCGATCCTGCGCCATGGGGGGCTGCGCGTGCTGCATCAGGAGACGTGGGAGGTGCTGGCGTCGTTTATCTGTGCCTCGTTCAACAACATCGCGCGCATCGAGGGGATGGTCGAGCGGCTCTGCGCGGCGTTTGGCGATCCGATAGCGCTCTACGGGGTTCGCCGCTTCAGCTTTCCCGGTCCGGACGTGCTGGCCAGGGCTTCGGAGCGTCAGCTGCGCGGCCTCGGATTGGGATACCGGGCGCCGTATCTGCTGGCGACGGCACGTGCGGTAGCCGCCGGGGCGGTGCCCGAGACGCAGCTGCGGCGCGTCGACTATGAGACGGCGAAGCGCGCGCTGCTCACCCTCGACGGCGTGGGGGACAAAGTGGCGGATTGCGTCGCCCTCTTCGGCTGCGCGCAGTACCAGGCGTTTCCGATCGACGTATGGATCGAGCGCGCGATGCGCTACTACTGCCGCCACCGACGCATGACGCGCGGGCAACTCCATACGTACGCGCGTCGGCACTTTGGGCCGTACGCCGGCTACGCGCAGCAATATCTCTATCACGATCTGCGCACGCGCGCGCAGGAGCTCTCGCACGGCGCGTGAGAGGCTTGACAAGGCAGGACCCGTGTGGTTCGATATCATCAACCGATGCAGTGCAATCAGGTGCGTGGTCGATCCTAACCCGATTGAGTTGACGATCGACACGCCACCGCGATGACAACGCACACACCAGGGACTCGGCCAGCGAGAGTCCCTGGTTTTTCATTGATGCCATTGCGCGTCGGCCTCACCTACAACGTGAAGAGTGAGGTCGTCCTGAAGCCGGAGGATCCGCCGGACCTCAACGCCGAGCTCGACAGCGAGGAGACGATCAGCCTCAACGAGCGCGCCCTGCGCAGCAACGGCCACGAGGTGGTGCGTTTGGGGGGCGCTCGGCGGCTCATGGAGCTCGCGGGGCGGCTTGGCGTGGACATCGTCTTCAACATCGCGGAGGGCTACGAGGGCCGCAACCGCGAATCGCAGGTGCCGATCCTCCTCGAGATGATGCGCGTGCCCTTCGTCGGCGCCGACGGCCTGACCTTAGGGCTGACGCTGGATAAGATCCTGACGAAGCGCGTCTTCATCGCCGAGGGCATCCCCACGCCGCGCTTCGCCGAGGTATCGGACGCGAACCGGCTTTGGGAGCTGGACC
>CAYJWO010000121.1:0-4118 GCA_964373825.1 uncultured Planctomycetales bacterium | reverse complement strand
TTGCTCATCGCAGGGGTAGCCACGTATTCGCTGGAGATCTTTGAAGATCTCGGCGACGTCGATTTCATACTTGCGCCCGTGGGCGCAGGGAGTGGGGCATGCGGCGCGTGCATCGTCGCACAGGCGGTTTCGCCCGGAACAGGCGTGATCGGGGTCGGTCCGAGGGCAGCCCCGGCGGCCTACATGTCCTGGAAGGAGGGCGCCATCCGAGAAGCGCCGATGCGTACACAGGCCGAAGGCCTTGCAACAGCGTCAGGCTACGCTCTTCCCCAGGGAATCATGCGGCGGCTGCTCGCCGACTTCGTGCTGGTCGACGAGGAATCGATACTCAGCGCGATCCGTACCTACGCCGTAGAAGCGCACACGCTGGTCGAGGGCGCGGCCGCTGCGCCGCTCGCCGCGGCGCTGGACATCCGAGACCGGTTGAAGGGCAAGCGTGTGGTGCTCGTCGCAAGCGGGGCGAATATCTCGCCGAAGCAGCTCAGCGACGCGCTCTGCGGCCAGCCGGTTCCGAGGAGTGAATCCGCTTAGCTCTGGATCTGCCCTAGCCTGAATGTCCACGGACAACAGTTTCCCTAACGTGTCTTGAGCCCCGGGCCACGCCCGGCTTTCCATTCCTCTCTTCCTTCGGCTGAGTTTGCTTTTGCAGATCCTGAACGGCGAACCGCGTTAGCTTTGTATCGTTATCGTATTGGTAAGTCTAAAGCCGCATATTGCATGATGTTATGAGGACGGTGCAGGAATGTATTGACAGTTATATGCGGGGTATCACACGATGCTGATGTCATGCTCAGCGTACCGAAAGACTTAATCGAATGCCGCCGCTTCTTCCTCGAACCAGGCCATCCTCGCCAGCGCCAGTACGAGGCGTTGCGGGCCTACTTCGTCGACGGCCGCGCCTCAAAGGAGGCGGCCCGGGCCTTCGGCTACTCGGCCAATTCGTTCCGGGTGATGTGCCACCATTTCCGCCGGGAGCAAAGCCCCGAGTTCTTCGTCTCCCCCAGGCGCGGGCCCCAGTCTCAGCCCAAGAAGTCGGCGGCGCGCGACGCAATCGTCGAGCTGCGCAAGCAGAACCACTCGGTGTACGAGATCAGCGAGGCGCTTCGAGAACGTGGCCTCTCGTTGAGCCCCACCGCGGTCAGGGAGGTCCTCAAGGAGGAGGGCTTCGCCCCGCTTCCCCGCCGGCGGGATGAGGAGCGGCCAGATCGTGTCGGACCGCTTCCTGAGGCGGTGGCGGACGTGCGCTCGTTTTCGCTTTCGCCTCGCCGGTTTACGACACGCTGCGGCGGCCTGTTTCTCTTCCTCCCGGACCTTGTCCGGCTGAATCTGGACGGGGTAGCTTCGGGCGCGCGGCTGCCCGGGTCCGCGATGATCCCGGCCGAGCACGCGCTGCGCGCCAGCCTGGCCCTCAAGCTGCAATCGATCGAGCGCAAGCGGCACGTCATGGCGCTCGCGGCCGACGAGGGGCTGGCGCTGTTCGCCGGCCTCAATGCGACGCCCAAGAAGAGCTTTCTTTCCGAGTATTCCTCCGGCGTCGATCCCCGCAGGACGGTCCAGATTCTCGAAGCCTGGTACGCCGCGACAGTTGGCGACCGCCTGTTCGACGAGACCTCGTTCAACCTGGACTTCCACTCCGTCCCCTACTACGGGGAGCATCCGGTAATCGAGCGCCACTACGTCTCCATGCGCAGCCGCTCACAGCCCAGCGTGCTCGCGTTGCTGGCCCAGGATGCTGCGGGCCGGGCGTTCTGCTACTCCAACGCCGACATCCGCAAGGGTGAGGAACCTGCAGAGGTCTTCAATTTCGTCGCCTTCTGGCAGAAAGTCCGCAAGGCGTTGCCGCGGGAGCTTGTGTTTGACTCCCGCCTCACGACCTATGCCAACCTGGCGCGCCTTGATGAGATGGGGATCGCCTTCATCACCCTGCGCCGGCGGTCTCAGACGCTCCTGCGGGAGATCGCGCTGCTGCCCCGCAGCGCGTGGCGCCAAGTTGAGCTGGACGTGCCCAGCCGCAAGTACCGCACGCCGCGCGTCTACGAGCAGAAGGTCCAGCTTGCCGGACGCACTTTCCGCCAGGTCTACATCCAGGACCTCGGCCATGACGAGCCCACGATCCTGCTCACCAACCAGGCGCGGGCCCCGGTCAAACGGCTCATCACCCGCTACGCCCAGCGGATGCTGATCGAGAACGCGCTCTCCGACGCGGTCCGGTTCTTCCACATGGACTCCCTGTCTTCGGCGGTGGGCTTCAAGGTCGACTTCGACATGGCGCTTTTGGTGATCGCAAGCGGGCTCTACCGCCTGCTCGCCCGCCGCATGCGCGGCTACCAGGACGCCCAGGCCAGGCGCATCTTCCGCGATCTCGTCGACATGCCTGCGACCGTCGACGTCGGCGAAAAGGAAGTCACGGTAAGATTCCATCGCCGGGCCCACCTGCCGATTCTGATCGCCTCAGGCCTGTTCAATCGGCCGGTACAGATCCCCTGGTGGGGCGACCGGACGCTCCGGTTGACGGCGGAGTCCGCAGCGCACTGACCGGCCGGCCGCGTTAGGTCAATTCCGGTCCGTGGACATTCAGGCTAGACCCAATACCGTTCACTTAATGATCACCACGGCGTCAGGCGGCAGCTTTGTGGGTTGAGGCCAGTTGCCGTGTTTCTGGCGCTTGGGCGGGTAGCGCAGGACGGCACGTTTGAGTACGCGGGGGTTTGCGCGAAGACGGCGGGAGTTCCGTTCCTCCAGCACTTCTGCAATGGCTTCGGCCACCAGTACGGTCCGGCTACTGGGGGGAAAAGCTCTCGGGTCTCGAGAGCTTCCGCCGCATTGCGCGTAGCGCACTTGTAAAGGATGGGCGATCAGGATCGATTTCCTCCCGGAGGGAAGCTTGATGGATGAGCCACCGAATCGCGTAGTGAACGATAAGGAAGCCGTAGAGTTCCTGGAGAACGCCGTCCGGCTTCTTGCTGCGCAACACGACGTTGGGCCGGCCCTGGTAGATCTTGACCTCCCTGATACTGGTCTCCACCTCCCACCGTTCGGCATAGAGCGCCGCCAGTTCATTGGCCGGGGCCTCGTCCGGATCCAGGATGGTGGTCACCAGGCGATAGAGGGGCTCGGCGAAGGGACGTCCGATATCGTCGATGCGGTAGTCGATCACCCGTACGGGAACCCCCGGATGACGTTTCCGCCGATGTCGAGACGAAGGGAATGCACGACTCAGGTAGGAGCCGTCCGGGAGCGTTGTCTCAGCTGGGAAGACCAGGTTCTTCTTGATCCGCCACAACAGGTCGGCCCCCGTCTGACGGGCTTCCTCCCACAGCTCAAATCCATAGAAATAGCGATCGCACAGGCAGAGCATTCCCGGCGACAACCGTTGCAGGAGTGGGCGGGCCAGGCGGCTCTCCCCCTTCCGATACGACCCCGCCTCAAGCCCGATGATGGCTCTGGAGCCGACCTCGCCCAACGCCACCCACCGGAGCCGCGGATACGCGCTCTGCTCACCACGCCTCACGGCTGGTCGCCCAAAGTACCGGTCGTTTTCCACCGTATCGGGCACTTCCATCGTGCTGCCGTCCATGCTCGTCAACCGCCAGCGCCGGTACCACGCTCCCGATGTCGATGGCAAGGCCATCGGGACGGACGTCTGTTCGAACAGACGGCGCAACGGCGCACTCCCGACTCGCTCTCTCGCCTTCGATAATGCCGATTTCTGGGGCACCATGATGGGAAGGGAAGGGTCGACGGAGCGGAGCCCTTCCACCAGGAGGCGGTAGAGCTCCCGATAGCCTTCCGAGGCGTACAGCGCCATCGCCAACACGTAATACACCACAAGCCGCGCCGGCAGAAGCCGTTTGCGCTGCTCGAGGCGGCTGGTGTCCCGCAGGATCGCATCAATCGTTGACGGGGGACAGAACGCAGCCAGGAGTCCCAGGCCGATCAGGTCCGGGACGGTGAGCGCGCGCCGCTCCTTGGGTGGACGACCTCGTGCAGCCATGCTTGAGCGCCTCCCTTGATCGGCACTCTAGCAAAATAGTGGACCGATGGCAACCTTAAGTGAACGGTATTGGGTCGAGCGAGAGGTCGACGGAGCCAGGACAGGGTCGACGCCCAGGGCGCCG
>CAYJWO010000120.1:1332-4145 GCA_964373825.1 uncultured Planctomycetales bacterium | reverse complement strand
CGCCATCGACCTGATCGCCCTCTGCCGCCTCACACCGCGCTGAACAGCTCCCCGTGGGCAGCCGCTCCGGGTACACCGCCCCCCGCCAATCGTCAAACGCGAACCCAGACGTCCCCAGGTACAGCGCTGGTAGCCCCATCACCACGCGGCGACGATCACCGCGCCCGATTATACCAACCATCCACGGAAAAATGAACGGCGGCCGAGGATGGCCGCCGCCGATGGAACGGGAGGTCCTTGCTTACGTCTTACGCGCGTCGCCGGCTTCGCCAGCCCAGCGCCGCCAGCCCGAGTCCCATGAGTGTTAGGCTCCCAGGCTCGGGCACCGGAGATTCCGCAACGGCTGCGCGCAGCACCTCGCGGCCGTTGCCGATGTTCACGCTGCCGCCGGAGAAGTACGTCCACACGTGGCGATCGGCGATCGTCTTCGCCTGGGCCGCGGTGGTCGCCGCCCCCTTCTGGAATGGGTCGTCCCGGTAGGCGAACAGGTGGATGTTGTCCCAGCTGATGAACCCTTCCATGACAACCCAGTGGGTGTTGGTCATCAGCTCGATGTCCTGGCCTTTCTCCATCTCCTGTTGGAGCCACTCCCAGGTGATGGGCCCGTCGTTGCGGGCCGTTCCGTTGCCGTTGGGCTCGACGTAGTCGCCGTTCGTCGGCAGCATGACGCCGCCGGTGTAGTGGATCTCAATCGGCAGGTTGTGTTCCTTCGCGTACTGGATCTTCCCCTGCACCTCGGTGTCGTCCCAGTTGCCGTTGTTGGCGTTGCCCATGTTGCCGGCCAGCTCCGTCTGGGTCTCCTGCAGGGTCTGCTGCAAGCCGAAGCCGTGCTGCCCGTTCAACCAGTGGAGGCTGTTCGCCGCGGCCCCCGGTCCGCAGAAATTCTGCTCCTGGACCACATTGGGCATGCCCTCGTGCCAGCGGGTTTCGACGCCGGTGAAGAGCGCGCTCCAATCGATGCCGGTTGGCGCGGGGGCGTTCAGCGCCAGGACCCCTGACGGGACCCCGCTGTTGATGATCGCTTGTGATGTGCCGAGCTCGGCGATGGCCAGATCACCCGTGCTTGGGGCGATGCTTAACGGCACCGGATCCACCCGAACCAGGATGCTGAGCGACGAGAGGTCCGTGCCCCGCGAGACGCCGAGATCGAAGTAGCTGAGGCTGGAGAAGGAATCGCCGCTGCCCAGGAGACTGGATGGCAGCAGGGGGTGGTTCTGCACGATCCAGCTCTCGGACAGGCTGCCAGGGTTGGCGACGACGTTGATCCACTCGAGGCTAGCCCCCGGGTCGTAGGACACCCCGAACTCTCCCCACTCGGAAAACTGGACCCCCGAACCAAGCGAGCCGTCCTGGTAGTAGTCAACCTGGCTGAAGCTGATCTCGATATCGGCATCGGCGCTACTGGGCAAGAGAAGTACCACACCGATCGCCGCCAGCCATCCGATCGCTCGAGCATTTCGTCGCCACATGCGCCCCTCCAGGTACCGCGACAGCCAATCGCCGCGAAATCTCCCGAGCAAGTACAAGCACGAATCATGCCTATAGGACTCAGGAAGGCTTAATAGAACTCATGGTTTCGCATTGAGTTAGGAACCGCCTGGAGGGGGCTCGCCGTGCTGGTCATTAGGGCCATCGGAAACGATGCGAGAGCGCGACAGCTTGTGGTATCTGCCTCACACGCTGCACGTAAAGGAGTTGCGAAGAACACCCTGGTCAGACTACACTGCTGCCGTCATGCCGAAGCGATGTCACAGGGTGGTCTTCGAGGGGGTGGTCGGCCTGCTCGCGGTGAGCGCGTGGGGCACGGCGGGCACCGCGCGGGGGGCGGATCTGCAGCTGGACGACGACACGACGCTCACCGCAGACGTGCTGCGGCTGGAGGATGACGCGGTGCTGCTGCGCCTGCCGCGCGGCAGGGTCAAGGCCATTAACGGCGTCCCAATACTTCCCGCCCTCGTCGAAGGCGCGCCGGCACCCGCCTTTTCGGTGACGGATCTGTCCGGGACACCGCGGGCGGTCGGCGGCAGCTCAGCGCAGACGACCGTCCTGCACTTCTGGGTCCAGTGGTGCCCGCATTGCCGCGCCGACGTACCGCAGCTGCAGGCGCTGTCCGATCAGTTCAAGGAGCGGCCGGACGTGCAGCTCCTGACCGTCAACCTGGACCAGGACCGGACCAAGGTCGAGCAGTTTATCGCCGAGCAGCAGCTCGCCTACCCGGTGATCTTCGCCAAGGAGCATGCCGACGCGCCCAACGGCGTGGACTTGGTGGCTCGGTACGAAATCTCTGGTTTTCCGGTCACGTTCATTGTCGACCGGCAGGGCGTGATCCGCCGCAAGATCCTCGGCTCCTTCGCCGAGATGAAGCTGGATCTCGCCGCGCTCCTCACGTCCCTCCTGTAAGCTCCCCAGGCGCTTTAGTCGCCGATCAGGTTCTCGGTGTGCTCCTCGTCCTTGACCTCGTCGGCCAGCAGCTCCTTGATGACCGCGCCGACATTCACTTGCGTGACAATCTTCCTGCCGAGCTGTCCCATCTCAACCTCCGCGTTGCACGAAACGAAAACGGGGTCCAACGCCAGACGCGAGCGCCACCAGAGCCCGCTCAGCGTTTCGATGCCAAGCGATAGACGACGGGCCTCGTGGTCGATTTATCGACGACCCGTTTGCCCACAAGAGGTCGCAAGACTCGATAGACTTGCACCCGTTCGACCCCAAGCAGGCGCTGCAGCTCTTCGACCGTCATGCCCCGTCGTCCGCGCAGCTCGAGCAGGAGCCGCTCCTGCTGCCGGGTCAGCGAGAGCCCCTTGGCTGAAGGC
>CAYJWO010000120.1:0-1322 GCA_964373825.1 uncultured Planctomycetales bacterium | reverse complement strand
TTGGTACGTACGACCCAACGTGTCCAGGACCGCCAGCGCGACGTACTCCAGCCACGAGGTTAGATCCTCATCCTCACCGTGGACCCGTTGGAGTGCTTGGTAATACCCTTCGTGGTCCTCCTTGAAATACTGGTCCACGGCAAACAGGTGTTGAGTGTCAAATCCTCGGTGATACAGCACCCAGGTCGCGAGGGTTCTTGCCACACGCCCGTTTCCATCCAGGAACGGGTGCAGCCGCGCGATCTCGTAGTGGGCGCACGCGGAGGCGATGACCGGATGGGTGGAGCCGGCAGCCCGTTCAAGCCACTGGACCAGCGCCTTGGTGCCGGGAGCCGCCGCCCCGGGCCCCGGCGGCTCGTACACCACCCGGCCGGCCGACATGATGACATTGCGCGACCGCTTGAACGCTCCCACCCGGGTGGACGGCAGCAAGCCGGTCGTCAGGAGCCGGTGGAGCCGCAGGATTCCATCCACCGTGATGCGCTTTCCTTGGGGTTGGCGCGCGATCCAGCGCAGCACCGCGAAATAGTTGAGGACCTCCCGCTTGGCCCGATCGGTTGTCGAGGCGCGTTGGGCACCCGCCAACGCTTCGACCTCAGGAAGGGTCAGCGGGTTGCCTTCGATGGCGGTGGAAAAGTGGGCCCGCCGAACCAGCGCCTCCAACCGGATGCTCTCCAGCCAGGCCACCTGGACCGGGGCGGCCTGAATCTTCGTCCGAAGTGTTTCGGCTTCGCTGATCCGAGCGAGCAGGAGCTCCGTAATGGTGTATGTGGGCTGGTACATGTTGTGTATCCTTTGTGTATCACTAGTGTAGCGGAGGTTGCCGGATGGCGCAACAAGAAACGCGGGGATGGCGCTCAATCTCTTCAACGGCGGAGACTGATCAGCCGCAACTGACAACCGGCCGGGGGCGGGCCTAGATCAGCTAGGCGGGGCGAGTGGGGGCGTTGCTGGCGGCTCGGTGCCCTGGTGTTTCTTTCGTTCCAGTTTGCGCTGGCGTTTGGCTTCTTGCTTTTGTTTCTTTTCCAAATCCCGTCGCCGCCTTTCAAATTGATAGTTCACATGGGCCATGGGGCCGCCTTTCCATCAGACATCCGGTGACCTCCCGTAACGTGTCCCTTTCGTACCCGGTGCGGATTTTCCCATCTCTCTTATCCCAGAGAATAGTGATCCGGTCGCCCGATGGATTCTCAGGGGAGTCAGGCGGGTGATCATGTCAAAATGCCGGTCCGCATGGAGCAACTCGCAGTCATAGAGGAGTGCGCACGAGGCGATGAGCGCATCGGGAACAGGCACGACGTGACCCTTTCGCCGCAGCTCAA
>CAYJWO010000119.1:0-4189 GCA_964373825.1 uncultured Planctomycetales bacterium | reverse complement strand
TCCTGGGCTATCTCAACGCCAAGTCGCTCGACGTGGACCAGGTGAAACTTCCCCCCGAGTGGTTGGCGCATCTGCTACAATTGCTTGATGATGGAACCTTGTCCGGCAAGATGGGCAAGGAGGTCCTGGTGC
Source organism: uncultured Planctomycetales bacterium (assembly GCA_964373825.1). Classification (GTDB taxonomy): domain Bacteria; phylum Omnitrophota; class Gorgyraeia; order Aquiviventales; family Aquiviventaceae; genus CAYJWO01. The sequence continues at coordinate 4,057 of CAYJWO010000119.1, read as the reverse complement.
AAGCGCTCGAGCAAGGCCGGGACCCGCAGGAGCTGGTGGCGGCGGGGGGTCTGAAGCAGATTGTCGATCCCGGCCGGCTCGACCGGCTGGCCGATGAGGTCGTGGCGGCGTTCCCGAAGTCCGTGGGAGACTTTCGCAACGGCAAGGCCAACGCGCTCATGTTCCTGGTCGGACAGGCCCTGCGGCGGTCCCAGGGGCAAGCGAGCCCCCAACAGATGGCCGAGGTACTTCGACGCAAACTGGAACGGGAGACGGTGGGATGATCCCACCACCTGCTGCTGGCGGTATCGCACAGAGACTTCTAGGGCATTTGGATGACGCTCCATGGCGGTGCGATACCGCCATGGCCGAGAGACGGTCTCATTCAGGTGTCGGCCATGGCCCCGCCCTGAGGCGGGGCCCGCTGCAGGTGGTGGGATGAGGCGACGGCTCGTGTGGGGCGGTCTGGCGTTCGCCCTTCTTCTGGGGCTCAGCCAGACCGCAGGGTTCGGGGCGCGCAAGACCCCGGCCAGCGATGCAGAGCAGCTGTATGAAGTCTCCGAGCTGTTCGCGGACGTGCTGAAGATCGTCCAGACGGATTACGTCGAGGAGGCAGACCCCAAGGACCTCATCTACGGGGCGCTGCGCGGGATGCTCTCCACGTTGGACCCGTACAGCCAGTTTCTCGACCCCGAGAGCTACAACGAGCTGAAGATCGAAACCGAAGGGGAGTTCGGCGGGCTCGGGATCGAAATTACGATCAAGGATGAGCTCTTGACCGTCATTTCGCCCATCGATGACACGCCGGCGTTCCGCGCCGGGCTGCGGGCCAGCGATCGGATCGTGAAGATCGACGGCGCGCTCACTCGCGGGATCACCCTCCTCGAGGCGGTGAAGAAGCTCCGTGGCAAGCCCGGCACCGGGGTGAAGCTGACGATCCTGCGGGAAGGGGAGAACGAGTTCAAAGAGGTCGAGGTCGTCCGCGACATCATCAAAATCAAGAGCGTGCGCGAGGCGGTGCTGCTGGACAATCAGATTGGGTACCTCCGCCTCTCCGATTTTCAGGAGCAGACCACGCAGGAGATCGAGGTCAACCTGGAGCGGCTGAAGACGGAGGGAATGGACAGCCTCATCCTGGACCTGCGCAACAACCCTGGGGGGCTGCTGGACGTGTCCGTGTCGGTGGCCCAGCTGTTCCTGGAGCAGCGGCAGCTGATCGTCTCGACGAAGGGCCGGCTGCGCAACCAGAACCTGGAATTCCGCGCCCGCCGCGACGGCATGCTCAACGGCCTGCCGCTGGTCGTCCTGATCAACGAGGGCTCGGCGTCGGCCTCGGAGATCGTCGCCGGGGCCATCCAGGATCACGGGCGGGGGGTGGTGCTGGGGATCAAGTCCCACGGCAAGGCGTCGGTCCAGACCATCTTCCCGCTGCGGGACGGCAGCGCCCTGCGCCTGACGACGAGCAAGTACTTTACCCCCAGCGGTCGCTCCATCCACGGGGAGGGCATTGCGCCGGACGTGGAGGTGCCGTTCGTGAAGCCGCCTGCGCCGGACGCGTCGGCCAAGGCGGCCGAGCAGGTCTTCGACCAGGTCGAGTCCAACGGGGCGGAAGACGGCGTCGAGAAGCCCGACCTCGCGCTGGACAACCAGCTCGCCCGCGCGGTGGATTTGCTCAAAGGCATTAAGGTGTATCAGGCCAAGCTGCACGCCACCCCATAAGGTGGGACGCCCGATTCGCATTCTGGGCATCGAGACCTCGTGCGATGAGACGGCCATCGGCATCGTCGAAGATGGCCGGGCCATTCTAGCCAACGTGGTCGCCTCGAGCCTCGCGTTGCACGGGCCGTACGGCGGAGTGATTCCGGAGATCGCTGCCCGCGCCCACGTCGAGACGGTGTGGTCGGTGCTCGCCCAAGCGCTCGCCGAGGCACGGCTCTCCCCCAGCGACCTCGATGGGGTCGCCGTCACGCAAGGCCCCGGGCTGCCGGGCGCCCTCCTGATGGGTGTCGCGTTCGCCAAGGGACTCGCCCTCAGCCTCGACCGCCCCCTCATTCCGGTGGACCACCTGGCGGCCCACCTGTACGCCGGAGAGATGGTCGCCACCGAGTTGCAGCCGCCTTACGTCGGGCTCGTCGTGTCCGGCGGCCATACGCTCCTGTGCGTCGTGTACGAGGACTACCGGTACGAGTTGCTCGGCGAGACCAAGGACGACGCCGTCGGCGAGGCGTTCGACAAGGTCGCCCGGCTGCTGGGCCTCGGCTACCCCGGCGGCCCGATCATTGACCGGCTCTCGGAGCAGGGCCGCCAAGCGCAGGTGCCGCTGCCGCGCACCCGCACGAAGACCGCGTTCGATTTCAGCTTCAGCGGGCTGAAGACCGCTGTGTATCACCATGTTGAGAGCCTGGTCGGCTCAAGGCTCGAGGCTCAAGGCTCGAGGCTAGGCTACGATCCGTCGCAGCCTCCAGCCTCCAGCCCTGAGCCTCCAGCCCGTGCGCTTGGTGAACAGGAGGTTGCGGACGTGGCCGCGAGCTTCCAAGAGGCGGCGGTGGAATCGCTGATCGCCAAGACGCTGCGCGCGTGCCAGCGGGTGGGGGCTCGCGACGTGGTGGTCGGCGGCGGAGTCGCCTCCAACCGGCGGCTGCGCGCGCGCCTCGCCGAGGCGGCCGCGGAAAAGACAATCCGCGCGGTCTTCCCGCCGCCAACACTGTGCGTGGACAATGGCGCGATGGTGGCTGGCCTCGGGTATCCGCTGCTGCAGCGAGGGCGCCTCGGGACGCTGGCCATGACCGCCGATTCGAACCGCTGCCTCGAATGACCAATGAACCAGTGAACCAATGAACCAATGAGTGAGCCCATGCTCTCCGACACGGTCATTGCGCAGCGGCTGCTGCTGGTGACGCTCATCGCCGGCCTGATCGGGTTCGAGCGGGAGCGCCACGGCCGCGCCGCCGGGTTCCGAACGCACATCCTCGTCGGGGTCGGCTCCTGCCTCATCATGCTCACCGGCATCTACCTGGCGGAGACGTTCTCCTCGGGCGCGTCCGACGTCGACCCCACCCGAATGGCGGCCCAGGTCATCAGCGGGATCGGCTTTCTGGGGGCAGGGACCATTCTGCGGTTCCGGGCTTCGGTGCGTGGATTGACGACCGCCGCGAGCCTGTGGGCGATCTCCGGCGTGGGGCTGGCCGTGGGGGCCGGGTTCCTGTCGGGTGCGCTCATCGGCAGCGGCATCATCATCGTCTCGGTCCTGGGCTTCACCCGGTTGGAGCGATCAATGCGACGCGACTGGTACCAGACACTCGTGATCGAAACCGCGGCGGAGTACGATCTGGCGGCGATTCGAGCACTCCTCGCGGAGTACGACGTGGAGATCCGTGATCTGGACGTGAAGAAAGGGCGACAGCCGGACCAGGTGCGGCTGGAGTTCGAGGTGAAGCTGGTCTCCGGGGAGCCGCGGGAGGGCATCGTCGAAGGCCTCCGGCGGCTGCGGCAGGTCGTGGCGGCGTACTGGGTGTAGCTCAGCAAGGAGGCAGGATGGCGCTGCGCAGAGGCAAGCCCGACGGATCGGATGGGGAGAAGTGGCTCGAGGTCGACGCGAGCATGACCGGCACCCTGACGTTCAAGGACGCGGTCAACCTCCAGATCAACGGCCGCTTTGAGGGCACTCTGGAGACCAAGGGCACGCTGGTCGTCGGCGAGCAAGCACGGGTCAAGGCGACGATCCATGGCGAGGCGGTGACCGTCAGCGGGACGGTGGAGGGAGACATCGCGGCCAGCACCCGGCTGGAGTTGACCTCGACAGCGCGGGTGGCCGGCAAGATCTCGAGCCCTCGCGTCATCATGGCGGACGGGGCGATTTTCCAGGGCACGCTGGACATGTCGGGGCGCGGGGTCGGCCAATGGATGACCACGGAGGAGCTGGCCCGCTATCTCGAAGTGGACGCGGACACGGTGATGCAGTGGGCGAAGGGCGGCCGGCTGCCGGCGCAGCAGGCGGACGGGCAGTGGCGGTTTGAGCGCGCACGGGTGGAGGAGTGGTTGGCGCACGAAAAGGTCAAGTAGGGCGTTTGCGAGTGGG
>CAYJWO010000118.1:2099-4191 GCA_964373825.1 uncultured Planctomycetales bacterium | reverse complement strand
GCAGAGCAGCGGTCTCCAAAACCGCGGGTTGGGGGTTCGAATCCCTCCTGGCCTGCGTGTTCTAGTCATGGTGAAGGTGCTGGCGCGGGCGACCGCGTTCGTGAACGGAGTGCGACAGGAGCTTGGGCAAGTGACCTGGCCGACTCGCGAAGAGCTCGTCGGCTCGGCCCTCGTGGTGTTCGTCGGGGTCATGCTGCTCGCCGTGTACATCAGCGCGTGCGATGTGGTGCTGTCGCGCGCCGCCCAGGTGTTGCTGCGGTGAGCGAGACACCGACGTCTTCAGAGACCCCTGAGGCCACCCCCCAGGCGCCAACGACCGAACAGGCCGCCTCGCCGTCCGCTGCGGCGGAGCCGTCGAAGCCGGACGACCTGCCGAGGCAGTGGTACGTCATCCACACGCAGACCGGGCAGGAGTTGAAGGTCAAGGACAGCCTCGACAGCAAGATCCAGCAGGGGTTGGTACGCGGGCAGATTGCGCACGTGCTCGTGCCGACGGAACGCGTCGCGGAGGTGCGCGGCGGCAAAAAGCGGATCTCCGAGCGAAAGTTCTTCCCCGGCTACCTGCTCATCGAGATGGCCTTGACGGATGACAGCTGGCACCTCGTCCGCACGACGCCGGGCGTCACCGGGTTCATCGGGGCGGGCCGCCGGCCGCTGCCGCTGTCGGAGGACGAGGTCAGCGAGATCCTCCGGCAGACAGAGGAGCGGAAAGACAAGCCGATCCCGCGGGTGACGTTTCAGAAGGGCGAAGGCGTGCGCGTCACCGAGGGCCACTTCGGTAACTTCAGCGGCGTCATCGAGGAAGTCAACCCGGCGCGGGGCAAGCTCAAAGTGCTCATCTCAATCTTCGGACGACAGACTCCTGTGGAACTGGAATTCTGGCAAGTCGAGCGACTCTAACAGACGAAAGGCGTTCATCGGTTCACTCGTTCATCTGTTCATTGGTTCGCATCAAGGAACCAGTGAACCAGTGAACCAGTGAACCAGTGAACGCGGTGACGTATGGCGGTTCGTAAGGTGAAGGCGACACTCAAGCTGTACTGCCCGGCAGGGCAGGCGAACCCCGCCCCCCCGGTTGGGCCAGCACTCGGCCAGCACGGCGTCAACATCATGGAGTTCTGCAAGCAGTTCAACGAGCAGACCCGCGGGCGAGAGGGGCTCGTGCTGCCGGCGGTCATCACGATCTATGAGGATCGATCCTTCACCTTCATCATCAAGAGCCCGCCGGTGTCCATTCTGTTGAAGCAGGCCTGCGGGATCGCCAAGGCCTCCTCCAAGCCGTTGCGGGAGAAGGCCGGCGAGGTCACGGAGGCCCAGGTTCGGGACATCGCCCAGCAGAAACTGTCGGACCTCAACACGCACGATCTCGCCGCCGCCATCCGCGTCGTCGAAGGCACGGCGCGCAGCATGGGGCTCGAGGTCGTGCGGGCGGGGACGAGCGCATGAGCAGCCGCCGCTACGAACAGGCGAAGGCCTTGCTGGGTGAGGCGCGGACCTATGGCTTGGCGGAGGCCGTCGCCCTGCTGAAGCAGCTGCCGGCGACGAAGTTCGATGAAGCCGTGGAAATTTCCGCTTCGCTCAACGTGGACCCGGAGAAGGGCGACCAGACCATCCGCGGCACGGTGGTGTTGCCGCACGGCACCGGGAAGGCGCGGCGGGTGATCGTCTTCTGCAAGGGCGAGCAGGAGCTGCAGGCCCGCGAGGCGGGCGCGGACGTGGTGGGCGGCTCGGAGCTCGTGGAGAAGATCCAGGGCGGCTGGATGGACTTCGAGGTGGCCATCGCTTCGCCGGCGATGATGCGCGAGGTGTCGCGGCTGGGCAAGGTCCTGGGCCCCCGGGGCCTGATGCCGAATCCGAAGACCGGCACGGTGACCGACGATGTCGCCGCGGCGATCCGCGACGTCAAGCGGGGCCGCGTCGAGTTCAAGATGGACAAGCTCGCGAACCTGCATCTCGTGATCGGCCGGCGGTCGTTCACTACCGAGCAGCTCGTCGGGAACGCGCAGGCGATCCTGGAGGCGGTGCTGCACGCGAAGCCCCCGACGGTCGCCGGACGGCTGCTGCAGCGCGCGAGCCTCTCCAGCACGATGAG
>CAYJWO010000118.1:0-1999 GCA_964373825.1 uncultured Planctomycetales bacterium | reverse complement strand
GGCGACCTCGCGTGGATCGTCGAGGAGCGCGCCAAACAGGAGGGAACAACGACATGACGGAGCAGCGGACGGAGCGGGTTGAGCAAGCGTTGAAGTTGACCGAGACGATGACGGCGCTAGAGCTGTCCAGCTACGCGAAGGCGATGCGGGAGAAGTTCGGCATTACCGCCGCCCCCGTGGCGGTCGCGGCCGCACCCGGCGGGGCTGGCGCCGGCGGAGGGGCGGCCAAGGAAGAGCCGACGATTTTCGACGTGATTCTCGCCAGTGCGGGAGCGAACAAAATCCAGGTGATCAAGGAAATCCGCAGCCTCATCTCGCTCGGGCTCAAGGAGGCGAAGGAGCTCGTGGAGTCAGCCCCCAAGCCGGTGAAGACCGGGGTGAAGAAGGACGAGGCGGACGAGATCAAGAAGAAGCTGGAAGGGGTCGGAGCGACCGTGGAGCTCACGTAACGCCGGACCGGGGCTTGCCGCCCAACGCATGGTGTCGGATGGCGCATGACGTGGTGAACTTCGCCAAATTGCCGGAAGGCCTGGAGCCGCCGGACCTCGTCGAGGTCCAGAAGCGGTCGTATTGGAGCTTCCTGCAGCTGGACGTCCCCAAGCACAAGCGCGAAAACGTGGGGCTGCAGGCGGCGTTCCTGGAGACCTTCCCGATCGAGAACCCGGACCGCACCTACCGGCTCGACTTCGTGTCCTACGCCCTCGGCAAGCCGCGCTACAGCGTCGCCGAGTGCCTGCGCAGCGGGCTCACCTACGCCGCTCCGCTCAAGGTGAAGCTCCGGCTGATCGGGCCGAAGGAGACGAAGGAGCAGGAGGTCTATTTCGGCGACGTGCCCTTCATGACCGAGGTGGGGACGTTCGTGATCAACGGCGACGAGCGGGTGGTGGTCAGCCAGCTGCACCGCTCTCCCGGCGTCACCTTCGAGGTGACCGTCCACCCGACGGGCAAACGGCTGTTCTCCGCGCGCGTGATCCCGTACCGGGGGGCTTGGGTGGAGCTGGAGTTCGATTTGACCGACGTCCTCAACGTCTCGATCGACCGGCGGCGCAAGATGGCGGCGACGATCCTCCTACGAGCGCTCGGGTTTTCCTCCGATGAAGAGATCCTGAACGCCTTCGGCAAGACCGAGTCGGTCAGCTTCTCGAGCCCCGAGGAGCTCTCGTCGGTCGTCGGCAGCCACCTGGGCGAGCGGCTCCTCGATCCGAACAACAGCCAGGTCCTCCTGCGCGCGGGCACGAAGGTGACCGAGGAGTGGCTCGACACGATTTGGCAGAGCGGCACGCGCGAGCTGCGGCTCGTGGCCAATGTCCCCGCGGAAATCCTCAAGACGCTGGAGCGCGACCACACGACGAGCCGCGAGGAAGCCCTCCTGGAAGTCTTCCGGCGGCTGCGGCCCGGCGATCTCGTGAACCTCCCGTCGGCGGAAGCGCTCATCCACCGCCTGTTTTTCGACGCGCGCCGCTACGATCTGGGCCGCGTGGGGCGGTACTTCCTGAACCGCAAGCTCAACGGGCACGATCCGCTCGACGCGCGCATGCTGACCGGCCAGAACCTGGTGGCGGTCATCAACTACCTCTTAGGGTTGCGCCGGGGCGAGGGGGAAGTGGACGACATCGACCATCTGGGCAACCGCCGCGTGCGCTCCGTCGGGGAGCTGGTGTACCATCAGTTCCGCATCGGGCTCGAGCGATTGGAGCGGACCGTGCGGGAGCGGATGGCCATTTACGATTTGGTGAAAGTCATGCCGCACGCGCTCGTCAATTTCAAGCTGGTCGCGTCGGTCATCCGGGACTTCTTCGCGCGCTCGCAGCTCTCGCAGTTCATGGACCAGACGAATCCGCTGGCGGAGCTCACGCACAAGCGACGCCTTTCCGCGCTCGGTCCGGGCGGGCTCTCGCGCGAACGGGCCGGGTTCGAGGTGCGCGACGTTCACCCGTCGCACTACGGGCGCATCTGTCCGATCGAAACACCGGAAGGGCCGAACATCGGGCTCATCTCC
>CAYJWO010000117.1:0-4195 GCA_964373825.1 uncultured Planctomycetales bacterium | reverse complement strand
ATCGTCTACGGCCTGAATCTGGAAGCCGCCGACAAGCAGACCATCGAACAACTGGGCATTCAGTACGTCGACCAACGTCGTTCGTTTGCCAAACTGGTGACGACCGTCAAACAAACCGCGTTACGCCACGGGCTCAAGACGGGCTAGCTCCGAACTCCAACGTTCCCGGCACGTTGCTTGTCGCGTTCCAGGGGGGTGCGCAAGGGAATGAGGGAAGACCAGCGGATCGTGGTCACCGGCATCGGGGTTGTGGCCCCGAACGGGATCGGCAAGGACGCCTTCTGGGCCAACTGTGCCGCAGGGGTTTCCGGGATCAAGCCGATTACCCTCTTCGATACCGCGCGCTTCCGCTGCCATCACGCGGGCGAAATTCGCGAGTTCCAGCCAGAGCAGCACCTCGGCGCCAAAGGTCTGCGCCACCTCGACCGCACCACTCTCCTCGCGCTCGTCGCCTCCAAGCTAGCGCTCGACGACGCGCGTTTGGACGTGACCGATGCTAATCGTGAGGAGATCGGGGTCGTCCTCGGCTCCACGATGGGCAGCGTTCGGTCCATCAGTGACTTCGACATCGAGGGGCTGCGGGAAGGGCCCCGGTACGTCAACCCCGCCCAGTTTCCCAACACCGTCATCAATTCGCCTGCCAGCCACATCGCGATCCATTTCGGCCTCCGAGGACTCAACTCCACGATCGCCACCGGCTTCACCGCGGGGTTGGATGCCTGTGGCTATGCGCTCGACATGCTGCGCTTGGGGCGCGCGCAGGCCTTGCTCGTCGGCGGGGTGGAAGAGCTGTGCCTGCAGACCTTCCTAGGCTTCTCCAAATTGGGATTCCTCGCGCGTTCGACGAACGGCAGCCCGCCTCCGCTGCGCCCATTCCATCCAGAGCGCAGCGGATCGCTGCTGGGCGAGGGGGCGGCCGTCCTGGTGCTGGAGCCGATGCAGGCGGCCCGGCAACGCGGGGCGACACTCCACGCGGAAATCGCCGGCTACGCCTCGCAGTTTCATCCGGACGCGATGTATCGGTATGATCCCGATGCCACGGGGGCGATTTGGGTGATGCGTAGCGCGCTCGATGAGGCTGAGGTGCCGCCCGAGGGCGTCGGGTTCGTCAGCGTCGGGGCCAACGCGACGCGCGCCTGCGACGCGATGGAGCTGACCGCCCTCACGACAGTCTTCGGATCGCGCCTGCAAACGACGCCGATGAGCGCCATCAAGGCGCTGATCGGAGAGTCTTTCAGCGCGGGCGGGGCGCTGCAGCTGGTGTCCGCCATCGGCGCGCTGGAGCAGCGGGGCATGCCGCCGGTGTTCTGCTGGGACGGCGAGGGAGCGCCCGCGCTCAATGGTGCGGTGATGCGCCAGGCTTCGGCCCCAGTGACCGCGGCTCTCGTGCACAGTTTGGAGCTGACCGGCATCGCTTCGACCCTCGTGGTGCGCCGGCCGGAGCCGTCCGGCGGCCGAGCTGCGCGGTGACGGGATGCGCGACTCCATGACGACGGCTGCGCAACGCCGGGAGACCAGCACGCGCCCCGCGGATCCCGGGCGACGGCTTCTGGACGATCAGGTCATCATCGTCACCGGCGGCAGCCGCGGTATCGGCCGGGCCATCGCCGAGGATCTCGCGCGCCACGGGGCGCGCGTGACGCTAACCTACGCTCAGCAGGCGGACGCCGCGAGCGCTGTGGTGCAGGCGATTCGGCAGGCCGGGGGCGAGGCGCAGGCGGTGCAGGCCGACGTGCGCGACTTGGCCAGAGCGCAAACGGTGGTGCAGGAGGTCGTCGAGCGCTTCGGCCGCTTGGACGCGCTCGTGAACAACGCGGGCATCACGCGAGACAGGGCGCTCATGCTCATGACGCCGGAAGACTGGCACGACGTGCTCGCGACCAACTTGACGGGCGCGTTCAACTGGTGCCGGGCGGCGATCGTGACGTTCATGAAGCAGCGGCGGGGACGGATCGTCAACATCACCTCGGTGGCGGGCCTCAGCGGCATGGCGCGGCAGGTCAACTACGCCGCCAGCAAAGCTGGTGTGGTGGGGCTGACCAAGGCGCTGGCGAAAGAGGTGGCCGGGCACGGGATCACCGTCAACGCGGTGGCCCCCGGCTATATCGAGACGGACATGACGCGAGATCTCGACGAGCGACGGCGCGCCGAGCTGCCTCAGCGGATTCCGCTGGGGCGCATGGGACGGCCCGAGGAGGTCGCGGCGATCGTGAGCCTGCTGGCGAGCGACGCGGCGTCCTACATGACGGGCCAGGTCATCACGGTGGATGGAGGTCTGACTCTTTGATGCGACGGAGGACCGAGCGATGATTGACACCCCCACGCTGGAGCGGGAGATCCGCGAGCTGATCGCGGACATCATCGAGATGGATCCCAGCCAGATCGATCCCGCGGCGCATCTGGTGGAAGATCTGGGGATGGACTCCATGATGGCGCTGGAGATCCTGGCGGGCATCGAGAAGAAGTATAAGATCAAGATCCCGGAAGAGGATCTGCCGAAGATCACCAGCCTCAACCAGGCGGCGGCGCTTGCGCGGAAATATGTCAAGTAGAACAGCGACGACCCAGCAACTCGATTTCGAGCAGATCAAGCGGATCATCCCGCAGCGGTTCCCCTTTCTCATGCTCGATCGGATCGTCGAGCTGGAGCCGGGGGTGCGGGCGGTCGGCCTGAAGAACCTCTCGGGGAACGAGTGGTTCTACCAGGGCCATTTTCCCAAGCGGGCGGTGACCCCGGGCGCGATGATCTGCGAGGCCATCGCGCAGGTCGGCATCGTCTTCTTCCACGCCGTCCGTCCGCGGGAGGACGTGACGTATCTCATGGGCGGGCTGAAGATCAGATTCCTGCACCCGGTGTGGCCGGGAGATCAGCTGCGCATCGAGGTCGTTCCGCTGCGGCTGGCGGCGCACGCCGGCATCTTCAATGCCGAGGTGCGCGTCGGCGAGCGCGTCATGGCCAAGGGCGAGTTTACGCTGGCGGCCAAGCCAAACCGCGAGATCGGTTCATGACGGCACGCATCGTCGTCACAGGGCTTGGCGTCGTCTCCTCCATCGGGGTGGGGTGGCAAGAATTCTGGGCAGCACTCCTGGCCGGGCGATCTGGCATTCATCCGATTCGCTACGTGGACACCGCGGGCTATGACGTGCACATCGGGGGCGAGGTGGAGGAGTTCGACGCCACGCAGTTCATGCCACCGCGGGTAGCGGCGCGCGTCGGCCGAGGATCCCAGTTCGCTATCGCGGCGGCGTCCATGGCACTGGAAGATGCAGGGTTCTCCGGCGAGGCGATCCAGCGCCTGCGAGCCGGCGTGTGCCTCGGCACGACCATGGCCGACATCCAGGCGCTGGAGACGATGAACAGCCTGTGGGTGAGCGGACGCAGCCAGCGCATCGTCGGCTCGCGGGTGCGCCAGTACCCCAGCTGGTCCATGAGTGCCAACGTCGCCCGGCATCTTCGCCTGACGGGGCCGAACGTGATGATCCCGACGGCCTGTGCCGCGGGCAACTACGCCATCAGCTACGGAGTCAACTTGCTGCGGGCCGGGCGAGCGGAGGTCGTCATCGCCGGCGGCGCGGATCCGTTCTCCCGCATCGCCTTTACGGGGTTCAGCCGGATGTTTGCGCTGGCCCCTGAGCGATGCCAGCCGTTCGACAAGAACCGCCGAGGGACCGTCGTGGGCGAGGGGGCGGGTCTGTTGATCTTGGAGACGCTAGAGGCCGCTCGCGCGCGGGGTGCCAAGGTCTACGCGGAGATCCTGGGGTACGGCTTAAGCTGCGACGGCCACCATATGACGATTCCGGAGTCCGAAGGCATTGAGCGCGTGATGCGCAACGCGCTGGCGGATGCCCGCATCGCGCCGGGCGATGTGGATTACATCAGCGCTCACGGCACAGGGACTCCAGCCAACGATAAAGCCGAATGCGCTGCGGTAAGGAACGTATTTGGATCTCACACGGACCATCTTCCAGTAAGTTCTATCAAGTCCATGCTCGGCCACACGATGGGAGCTGCGAGCGCGCTCGAGGCGATCACCTGCGTGTTAGCTACCCACTTTGACCGCATCCCACCGACGATCAACCACGAAGAGGACGACTCCGAGTGCCCCGTGGACTGCGTTCCCAACGTTGCTCGGAACCACACGACCCGCGTCGCCCTCAACAACTCCTTTGCCTTCGGCGGCAACAACGCCTGCGT
>CAYJWO010000116.1:1831-4200 GCA_964373825.1 uncultured Planctomycetales bacterium | reverse complement strand
GAGCTGGAGGCGGTGCGAGCGGCCACGGGGTCCCGAGCGCAGCGAGGGACGAGCGAGCCCGCCGACCGCAGCGAAGGGTCCGCGCGGCGGGCGGACCCGAGCGGTCCGGCGCAGCGACTGCCCTGACAGGACCCGCGGGAGATGATGCCGTCCTGCTAAAAAAGGTGGCACGCTCGCACAATCTCACCGAGGAGCAGCTCGCCCGGATCAGGCACCTCCTCGGCCGACCGCCCACCGTGACAGAGCTAGGCATCTTCGGCGTCATGTGGGCGGAGCACTGCTCGTACGCCAGTTCAAAAATCTACCTCCGGCGGCTGCCGACCAAGGGGCCGCAAGTGCTCATACCGGCGGGGCAGGAGAACGCCGGGCTCGTGGACATCGGCGACGGGCTTGCGGTGGCGTTCAAGATCGAATCGCACAACCACCCGTCGGCGGTCGAGCCGCACGCGGGGGCGGCCACCGGGGTCGGCGGCATCGTGCGCGACATCTTCACGATGGGGGCGCGGCCCATCGCCCTCTTCGATTCGCTGCGCTTCGGCGCCCTGAACGGCCACGCGCGCACGCGCTTCCTGCTCGACGGCGTCGTCCGGGGGATCGCCGACTACGGTAACTGCATCGGGGTGCCGACGGTGGGCGGCGAGATCGTCTTCGACGACACGTACCGAGAGAACCCCATGGTCAACGTCATGTGCCTCGGCATCGTGCGCGCCAAGGACATCGCGCGGGCGCGGGCGCGCGGGGTCGGCAACCCGGTGCTGTACGTTGGCTCCTCGACTGGGCGCGACGGCTTAGGCGGTGCCAGTTTCGCCTCGCGGGAACTCTCCGAGGGGTCGGAGGCGGATCGGCCGGCGGTGCAGATCGGCGATCCATTCACCGAGAAGTGCCTCATCGAGGCGACGCTGGAAGCGCTCGCCACCGGCGACGTCGTGGGCATCCAGGACATGGGGGCCGCGGGCCTGACGTGCTCCACGTGCGAGACCGCTGCGCGCGGCGGCTGCGGGATCGAGATTGATGTCGCCCGCGTGCCGCGCCGCGAGGCGGGCCTGACCCCCTACGAGGTCATGCTCTCCGAGTCGCAGGAGCGGATGCTGCTCATTGTGCGGCGGGGCCGCGAGGCGAGCATCCGGCGGATCGTCGAGAAGTGGGGCTTGAACGCCGTGCCGATCGGCCGCGTGACGTCTGGGAACCGCATGGTGGTGCGCGACGGCCGGACGGTGGTGGCCGACATCCCGGCGGCCGCGCTGACGGACGACGCGCCAGTGTACCGTCGGCCGGTCCGTCGGCCGCGCTACCTTGACCGCGTGCAGCGCGCGTCGTTCCATCGGCTGCCGCAGCCGAACAACTCCAATGAAGTGCTGCAGCGGCTCCTCGCCTCGCCGACCATTGCCGATAAGCGCCACATCTTCGAGCAGTACGACCACATGGTCCAGACCCGCACCGTGCTCCTGCCGGGCCGGGCCGACGCCGCCGTCCTGAGGGTTCAGGGCACGAACCGTCTGTTGGCGGCGACGACCGACGGCAACGGCCGCTACGCCTACCTCGATCCCTACACGGGAGGGGCGGCCGCGGTGGCCGAGGCGGCGCGCAACCTCGCCTGCGTGGGGGCAAGGCCGCTGGCGGTGACCAACTGCCTCAACTTCGGCAACCCGGAAGACCCGGAGATCATGTGGCAGTTTAAGGAGTGCGTGCGCGGGATGTCCGCGGCGTGCCGGGCGTTCGGCACCCCGGTGACCGGCGGGAATGTCAGTTTCTACAACGAGAGCCCCCGCGGGGCCATTGATCCGACGCCGGTGATCGGCATGATCGGCCTCATTGAACCGGTTCAGGGTTCGGGGTTCAGGGTTCGGGGCAAGAGCTTGGGCCCCCAACCCATCACCGCTTCCTTCAAAGATGAGGGTGACGCCATTGTCCTGCTGGGCCAGACCCGCGAGGAGCTGGGAGGCAGCGAGTACCTAGCGACCATCCACGGGCGCAAGGCCGGCCGGCCGCCCCGCGTGAACCTCGCCGGGGAGCGCGCGCTGCATCGCCTCATGCCGGAGTTGGCCACCCAGGGGCTCCTGCGCTCCGCGCACGACTGCTCCGACGGCGGCCTGGCGGTGGCGCTGGCCGAGAGCTGCCTGATGGACCCGGATCACCTCATCGGCGCGACCATCACATTCGGCATTCGGAATGCGGAATTGGGCATGCGGAATGGACACACATTCCGAATTCCCCATTCCCCATTCCGCATTCCCAATGTGCGGACGGATGCGCTGCTGTTCGGCGAGTCGTCCGGCCGCATCGTCGTGAGCTGCCGGACGGCGAACACCGCCGAGATCCTCGCGCGGGCGCGCCGGCACCGGGTGCCCGCGGCGGCCATCGGGCGCGTC
>CAYJWO010000116.1:0-1731 GCA_964373825.1 uncultured Planctomycetales bacterium | reverse complement strand
GATCCTCGCGCGGGCGCGCCGGCACCGGGTGCCCGCGGCGGCCATCGGGCGCGTCGGAGGCGATCGGCTGGCCATCGGCCCGTGGATCGACGAGCCCGTGGACACCCTCCATGGCATCTGGAGCGGTGCCCTCGCGCAGGCGATGGGCCATATGGAATAAAGTATGAAAGTATGATACTATTCCTTCAGGAGGTGAGACGGGATGATCCGACAGTTGAACGTGAAGCGCCAGCTGACGATCCCAGCGCTCCTGGCGAAGGGGTTGGGATTGACGGGGAAAGGATGGGTGGATGTGTCGGAGCGGCAAGGGACGCTGGTCGTCATGCCGATTCACCTCGAGGTCGCGCAGGCTCGTCCGTTGCAGTTGTCGGATGATGACTGGCACGCCTTGAACCGAAGGGTGGCTCGGGAGCTCAAGGCTGGGAAGGGCAAGGTCCATCCTGATCCCCAGGCCTTTCTGCGCGACCTGAAGCGACGCATCGGTGGATGAGGGTTGTCGAGCTTCCCGGGTTTCAGCGGGGCTTCGCGCGGCTTCCGAATCACCTACAGGAAAAGACGTGGTACCAGCTCCAGACGTTCCTGGAGCACATCGGCAGTCCAACGAAACCGAAGTCGCTGCGCCTGAAGAAGCTCTCGCACGGCAACTTTGAGATCCGCATCAATATGGATCTGCGCATCCTCTTTCAGATTCATGGCGACGCCCTGGTCCTTGTGCTGCTTGGGGATCACCAAGACGTGCGTCGTTACCTGCGCGGTTAAATGGACGAATCCGTCACACATTCCTGCGGATTGTTCGGCATCTACGGCCACCGGGATGCGGCCCGGCTCGCCTACTTAGGCCTCTACGCGCTGCAGCATCGCGGCGAAGAGGCGGCCGGCATCGTCACCTATGACGGCAAGACGATGCACACGCATAAGGGGAAGGGTCTCGTTGCCGAAGTGTTTGACGACGCAGCACTCCGCGGCCTGCCGGGGCGCATGGCGGTCGGCCACACCCGCTACTCGACGACCGGCTCGAGCACGGTGAAGAACGCCCAGCCGCTCGTCGCCGCCTACGTCCACGGGTCGGTCGCGGTCGCGCACAACGGCAACCTCGTCAACGCCTACACGCTGCGGCGGCAGCTGGAGCAGGAGGGCTCCATCTTTCAAACCACGGTGGACAGCGAGATCGTGCTGCACCTGCTGGCGCGCGCGCGGGGCGACCGGTTTGAGGACCGGCTCATCGCGTGCCTGCCGAAGCTGCAGGGCGCCTTCTCGCTCGTCCTGCTGACCGAGCAGGAGCTGGTGGGCTGCCGCGACCCGCGCGGGTTTCGGCCGCTCTGCCTGGGCCGGCTCAACCGGGCGTACGTCTTCGCCTCGGAGACGTGCGCGCTGGACCTGATCGGCGCGCGCTTCGTGCGCGAGCTGGCCCCCGGGGAGGTCGTCGTCATCGGGGCGAACGGCTTGCGGTCGCTGCGGCCGTTCGGCACCGAGACCGCCGCGTCCCACTGCCTGTTCGAGCATGTCTACTTCTCCCGCCCGGACTCGACGGTGTTCGGCGAGAGCGTCCAGCACGTGCGCTTCAAGCTGGGCCGCGCCCTGGCGCGGGAGCACCCGGCGGACGCGGACCTCGTGGTGCCGATCCCCGACTCCGGCAACTTCGCCGCGCTTGGCTTCAGCGCCGAATCGGGCATCCCCCTCGCGTTCGGGATCATCCGCAACCACTACGTCGGGCGCACGTTCATCCAGCCG
>CAYJWO010000115.1:0-4245 GCA_964373825.1 uncultured Planctomycetales bacterium | reverse complement strand
GCTGCTCCGCCTCGAGGAACGCTGCCGGGAACACGACGCCCTGGGCCTGCATCCGCTTCGTGTACTGCGCCCACTCGAGCACGGTTTCGTAGAAGAACTCCGCATCGTAGGCGAGCAGCGCGTCGAGGTTCTTGCGAATGCCGTCCAGTGTCGCCTGCTCGTCGGCCGACATCTGGCTGCGGTCAAACTCTTCGTCAATGATCAGTTCCATCGCCCGCCGCGTGGGGATGAACCCGATCGGTGTTTCGGTCGCCTCGCCCTTGCCGGTCGTTACCCCCCGCACGCGGTGCATCTCCCAGATCTTAAAGAGGATGTTCCAGCTATAGCCGGGGGTGAGCCACTCGCCTCTCGGTCCCTTGCGGAACGGGTTCGATCGGAAAAACGCGGGAGCGGCAGATCCCAACTCGGCCATCCGGTCCATCCAGTTGCGGACGTCATCGCCCTCATTCGCGCCGTAGAAGGGCCCCATGGCGAACGGGTCGTGCGCCACCTGCCCCAGCTTGGCCGCGCCAACCTGCCCCACCGACTCCTGGCGAACGAGCTGGAAGCCCTGGTAGACCCCTTCCTCCGGACGCATCTGGTAGATGAGCGGATAGCCGGTGAACATCCGGCCGCCGAACTCGATTGCGTCCACCCGGTGCCCAGCAGGATTTCTCCAGTCCGGATCCACATTGGGCACGTTGGCGACCGAGGTCGTGAAACGTGAGTTGGGGTGGGCGATCTGCTCGGTCCGCTCGGTGACCGGCTCGCGTCGCCACGTGATCCAACCCTCCTGCTTGAGAACATCGGTCGGCAGCCCGTCCCACCAGACCTCACCGGTGAGGACGTTGTACCCGACGTTCGTGAAGATGGTCCCGCTGCCGTCTCCCACCGCCTGGAGGGCCAGGGCGAGCGTCTCTTGATTGGAGCCGGGGGCGACGCCAAACAGTCCGCCTTCCGCCTGCACGACCTGCAGTCCATCCTTGGCCGGGGTCACCCAGGCCCAGCCGATGTCATCACCGTTGAAGAGCGTTTTGTACCGTCCTCGCAGGCCCGGCGGCACCTCCATGAGCCCTTGGTTCGTCTTGCCGGAGTAGGTTGCCGCATGGTAGGTGGACACGAAGGGCTGGCCGGTGGCGTTGTCCACCATCTTAAAGATCGCGGCATGGAGGGCGAGCCAGCCTTCCTTCACTGCCAGGTAGTTGCCGATGCGCAGGGCCAGGAACTTCTTGCCGAGGAGGGCGTTGCCGCCGTACCCCGACCCGTACGACCAGATCTCGCCCTCATCCAGGATGGCGACGAAGACGCGACCCGCATGCGTCAATTGCTCCAGCGGTCCGGTCGCATGGATGCCGGACACAAAGCGGAAGTCCGGGTCCTGCTCGCGCTTGCGCTCGAGCGCCCTGAGTGCTTCATCCCCGACGGTGGCCATAATGGATTGGTTGGCCGCGACGTACGGGTTGTCGGTGGCCATGATCATCACTTTGGCGATGGGGGCTTCGGCCGGGCCCATGAGGACCGGCAGGACGTACAAGGGCCTGCCCTCGTAGGAGCCGGTCGCCTTCTCGCGGGCCACGGCCTTGATCCCTCGCACCATTACGTCCAGCTCGAAGAGCACCTCGCGAGTCGCCTCCTCCAGCGCCGCACCCTCGGCCGCGCCCAAGCCGTCGATCCGGCGGCCCAGCCCTTGCAGCATGTCCGCGAAGATCGCGCGATGCCGGGGGTTCTGAATCTGGTTTTCGTTGGCGTACTCCGCCCGGAGGGTTGTCAGGAACTCCGACAGCCCCTGGACGCCGCCCCGCCGCGCCTCCCAGTGCCGCTGGAGCCGCGCGACCGTCTCTTCACCGAGGAACGGCACGCTGGGCCGCCAGTTGTTGGCGGGCCCGCGGTCCTCCGGGTTGCGGGAGGCGATGAACGTCCTATGCACCATCCGGGCCGTGTCGTTGATGTCGGAGAAGGAGACGAAGGTGCCGTTCCGTCGGGCGATGAGCATCCCTGGCGTGATGACTTGCTTGACGGCATCGGCGAACGGTGTGCCGGCGGCGACGAGCGTTTCGATCTCCTGCCTGACCTGGTCCTGCGTCTTTGTGACCGGTGCGGTGATCTGCTGCACGTTGGCCGGCTCAAGGACGAGGCGCACCGGGCCGGCGCCCGTGAGCCGCTGCTGCTCGGCGACCGCCTCGCCTACCGCCAGCAGGGTGTGAGCCGCCTGCCGAACCTGCGGTAAGACGGCAGACCCTTGCGCGGCGCGCAACGCCTCGGTCGCGGCCGCGCGCACCGCATCGTCCGCGTCCTCAAGTGAAACCTTCAGCAGCCGATGGAGTGCCTGCCGGGCAACGGTTGCAGCGGTCGTCTGCTGGGCGGTGCCGGCGAGCCGCGCGATCTCGTCGAGTTTGAACGCGTGATCTTCCGCATCGGTCGTGGAGCCGCCGCGGATGGTCGTCGGACGCTCGGCGGTGTCGGCGGATGCCGCCTGCGCGTAGGTGCGGAGCACCGCGCGGGCGGCGTCGCCCTGGTCGCCGGCCTCCATGACGTAGCCGCGGAGGTTCTCGTCGATGGCCCGATCGAGGCCCGCCATGGCGTCGGAGCGGGCGCGCACCTCCGCAAACACGGCGGCGGCCTCCGACGGTAGACGGTCAAGGAAGGCTTGCAGCGCCTCATCCCGACCCGGCCCGCCAAGCGCTTGGAACAACCGCCAGCTGATCCGGTACAGGACGCTGCCTTCTTGGTTCCGGGCATCATCCACGGGCCGACGGGCGTTGTCGTGGGCGAGCAGGTGCACGAAGTACTCGGCGAACACGCGCCGGCCGCCCGCCACCGGCAGCTCGCGGCCCACGGTGTGCCGGTGGAACGCCTCATCCACGGCGATGACCGCGTGGCCTCGCCCGGCGTCAAAGTAGCGTCGCATGGGGACACCCAGCGCTCCGGCGGGCGTGATCACGAGGCGGAGGTTGCGATTCTCGGGGCGCCGCAGGAGCGCGCGGACCAGGTCGGCGACCGGCGAGCCGGCGGGCAGCCGGCGGGCGACGGCCTCCAACGCTTCACGCAGCTCTTGGACCAGGGGCTCCTGCTGCAGCGACGCCGGCCATGCCCCGGTTCCTGCCTCGCCGGTGCGGGCACCTTCCGGCACGAACAGCTCTGCGAGGAGCGGCAGGGCGTCCCCGAGGCTGACGGACCGCCGGGCTGAGCGGAGCACGTCCTCAACACTCAGGATCTCCTGGGCCTCGCCTGCCGGCGGCAGGCCGCCGCTGAAGACGGCGAAGCGGCCGGTCGCGGCGTCGCGCCGGGCCATGATGGTCGGATTGGCGCGGTTGAGGAGCCGGGTGGGGTCAGCGGGGTCGAGCTGCCACTCCCCCTCGTTGACCGGTGTGCCGTCTTCCCAAAGGAACGTGGCGGCGGTCGCCGACGGGAGCACAGATTCAACCACCGCCTCGATGAGCGCGTCTTCCTCCGCAGTGAGCTGCGGCGTGTGGCCCGCAGCGATCGGAGCGAGCTGGATGACGGTACCCTCCGGGAGCGTCATCTCCAATGCGTTGAAGAGGGCGGGTGTCGCCCGCATGGGCGGCAGCAGGACGGCGCCATCCGACCCGGTCACCGACACCGCCTGCCCTGCTGCGGGCACGGTCCGGCCGCCGACCAGTGCGAGACGGTCCCGGTCAAACCCGAACTGCGCCAGCGCCCGCCCGAGCGAAGCGCCCGCATAGAGCATGTGGACTGTGACCCGCTGACTCGCTTCGGTCACCAGGGGAAGCTCCTCGGTGGCTACGTTCGCCGCCTCTCTGACCCGCTGGATCATGCCTGCGGCTTGCTGCGCGGACAGGCCCGCCCCGGCCCGCTGGAGATCCCTGGCGGCCTGCGGCTCCAGGTAGCCCAAGTCCTGCCGGATGCGCCGGAGAATGTCCCGAACGGCGTCCCGAGCGGCTGCCGTCACAGCCGGCGCGGCTGGAGATGCGGCAGGTGCCGCTGTAGACGGAGGCGTAGCGGGTGCGGCGGCTGGGTTCAGCGCGTACGCCAGCAGCGCGGCTTCGGAATCGGAGATGCGCCGGTCTGGGGTACTCCCCGGCCAGCGGCTCAGCAGGACGCTGAGGCGATGCGGTGTGACCCCCACCAGGCCGATCAGCCGTTCCAGGCGGACGGCCTGCGACGGCGCATGGGTGTTGAGCCAGTCGAGCGAGACGAAATAGTGCGCCGCCGGACTCCGGGTCTCGCCCGAGAGTGCTGCGTGGAGTGCCTCGAGGAGCGGCGTCGCATCCACATCATCCGCCG
>CAYJWO010000114.1:0-4247 GCA_964373825.1 uncultured Planctomycetales bacterium | reverse complement strand
GAAGCGGGCGTAGAGTGCGGTGGCCTTGGGCAGCGGGACGCCATCGAGGGTGACGGGTGCCATGGAGACGAGTCCGTTGGAGGCTGCCAGCGCCTGCGTCTCGAGCGCGTCCTGGAGCTCATCGAGCGAGGGGAGGAGGTCCTGCAGTCGCGCCTGATAGCGCGCCTCATCCATCGGCTCGGTGACGGTGGGTGCCACGACGACATAGGCGATGCGCTCCGCTCGCAGGCGCTGAACGATGCCCGGTGTGTGGAAGCCGCCGGTGATGAGGAGCGCGGCCGGGACGCGATGCGCCCGCAGGCGCTCCACGGTGTGGCGCACGAACGCTTCGTCGCGCTGGAGGGCGAGCTCGTAGAACCGTTGGTGCGGCTCGAGGTCAGCCAGGAGCTCGCGGAGCTCTTGCTGAGTGATCGGCCACGCAGGGCCTACGCGCGCGAGATCCTGCCAGAGCGACGTGGCGGTGAGGCGCGCGAGCTCGTGCCGATACGCGGCGTATCCGTCCGGAGAGAGCCGGGTGTGCGCAAGCTCCGTGAGCCGTTGCAGTCGTTCCAGGAGCGACGCGATCGTCCGCTGCTCGTCGGTGGTCAGCAGGGCGGTTCGAATCACCTCGGTCAGCCGATCCAGCTCTTGCGTCAGCCGGTTAGAGCGGAGCTCCTCGGCCAACGTCAGATACTCGACGTATTCCGCCACGGGGGCAGAGGGGGAGGCGCGGCTCACCGCCGGGCCGAACGCCAGCGTCAGCGCCAATCGCGGCCAGGGCCGGTTGGCCTCGGATCGTTCCTGCTCAAGTCCATGCGCGCGCGCCAGCTCCATGAGGTGCGCGTAGTAGCGCCGCTCCGCGAGACGCCCGGCGCCCACCGCCGCGGTCAACTCGGTGAGTGAGGCGACGTCGGCTGCGCTCATGCGGGAAGCTAGCTCTTGAATTAAGCGATCGCGGGCAGCCCGGACGCGCGCCAGGTCAATGCGCGGGTAGAGCCGCTCCACGGCGCCGAGCGCTCGGACATGGGGAAATGCCGCAAGATCAATCTGAGCGGATCGTGCGAGGCGCAGCAGCTCTTGGACATACGCGTGGAAGTGCTCGGTGGAACCGTTCGTCTCGTAGGCTTCGCGCACATGCTCGAGCGCCCGGAGTGCCCGCGGGTAGCGCGCATCGCGCAGCTGCCGCAGCGTAGCACGCGGCGCTTCTAACGCTGTCGCCGCGCGCTGGCCCTGTGCGCGCCCAGCCCGGAAGGCCTCCAGATGAGCCCGAAATGCCGCGTCCTCCTCAACGCCCCAGAGGGTGACCGCGTCCGGATGGGTGATGGCGTAGTAGTCCGCTCCGGTGAAGAGCCCCTCGTCGAGAAAGACGCGCGCGATGCGCTCGGTGCTGACCGGGTCCGGCAGCTCCGTGTACGGCCGCGGATCGATTGGCCCTGTGGCACCCTCAACCGCCACCAGGTCAATGCCGAGCTGGTCGTGGAAGTGGCCGACGAGCTCGCTCAGATGCCGCTGCGCTTCCGGGTGGGTGTGAACGTCCTGCAGGTGGACGACGAGTCCTGCGGCTTCTCCCGGCGGCTGCCACAGCTCCACGATGCGGCCCCACTCGGCAGGGACGGCGAGCGAACGCAGGTCTAGGTGACGGAGGCTCTCGCTGGAGGATTGAAGCCGTTTGATCGTCAGCGGCGAGGCAATAGACGCCCACGCCTCAGGAGGAGCCGTGGTGGCGGCGAGTGCTGCGGCCAGCGCGAGTGCTACGCCCCGCTGCCAGGCGGGCGTTCGGCGCCTGAGTGTTAGCGCTGGCGCACGATCAGGATACATTGAGGGCCATGCTCCTGCCTCATGTGGGGAGTCGGCTCAGGAGTTGTCTAACTGACTAAATTAGTATTAAAACACTATCTAAAGTATACCTGGACAGAGGGGTGAACGAGAAGGGCGGTGGGAGAGTCTAACTGACTATCGTATGGTGGGTTAGTGCGCTTACGACTTACGGGATTGGATGCACACGTGTCTTCTTGCGAATGAGCTCCCAATCAGTATAGTGGTCCTTTTGGCCTTTCCTGCGAGCCATCTCTCCAGCACGAATTGCGGCTATTGCCCGCCGATCTGTGAGCAGCTTTGCCGTCTCTCTCTGCCCGGTCGAACCAGATGAAGCAACTCTATGCCGACTTGAGGAATCGTCTGATGTCATCGTGGCTCCCATAGAGAACATAGCACACCATGCCGGTTGTCCGTCGATAGACCACTCGCGTGTGAAGATCGACACGGAATTCGAAATACTCCCCTCGCAGATGAGTGATACCAAGCCCGCGGGGCCACTCCCCACCTTCCATGGCACGCTGGAATTTTCCGACGGCCTTGAGGAGCCGTTGGGATGCACGGGGAGAAAGTCGGCGTGTCGATTGGAGGAGCGACGGTTGATACGCAAAGCGCATCAACCGCGCTTGCTCATCCCGTCCCCGGCAGACCGCTGGGCAGGCGTTCGAAGATGGCACTGAAGATAACGGAGCGACCGTTCAGCGGTCGCCAGGACCGCTGCGGAGGGCTGAGCTGCCAATCGCTCGATTGTCGCCCATTCCGCCTCCGTGAACGGATCCTGCGACGGAACGGGCTCGATCCGGGTGAGGGCAACGCGACCACCGTGAATAACGAACCCGATCAAGTCCTGCTGCGCGGTGAGTCGGAGCGCCTGCCGAACGATCTTCGGCAGCGTCACCTGTGATTTTGCCCCCACCGGAGCGGTAATAATCTGCGCCATGCGTTCTCCTGAATTCTGGGATTTCCAGCAATTACTATATCACGACTCGATTGGCTGCGTCAAGTCAGCCGCCGAGGTAGGCGGCTTTGACGCGGGGGTTCTGGGCGAGGGCGGCCGCGGTATCCGAGAGGACGACCTGGCCGGTCTCCAGCACGTAGCCGCGGTGCGCGATCTGGAGTGCTAAATACGCATTCTGCTCGACGAGGAGGAGGGCGACGCCTTCCTGGTTGATGCGCGTGATGGTCTCGAACATGGCACACATGACTTTCGGGGCCAGCCCCAGCGAGGGCTCATCCAGCAGCAGCAGCTTCGGCCGCGCCATGAGCGCTCGGCCGATGGCCAGCATCTGCTGCTCGCCGCCGGAGAGCGTGCCGGCGAGTTGTTGCCGCCGCTGTGCCAGGATCGGAAACAGCTCGAAGGCGCGCTCTCGATCCTGGCGGATCGCCGGTCGGTCTTGGCGCAGGTACGCGCCCAGCTCGAGATTTTCCAAGACGGTTAGACGCGGCAGGACTCGGCGGCCCTCCGGCACGTGGCTAATCCCCTGCCTCACGATTTCCGACGGCGGACAACCATCCAGGCGGCGCCCCAGAAACGTCATCGTCCCTCGTCGCGCGGGAACGATTCCAGAGATCGCCATGAGTGTCGTGGTCTTGCCGGCGCCATTCGCTCCGAGCAGCGTCACGATTTCTCGCTCGCCGACGTCGAGCGACACGCCGCGCAGGCACTGGCGCGACCCGTAGCAGGTGTCGAGCTGCTCGACACGCAGCATTCAGCGATTCCTCTGCGGTGGCGTGCCGAGATACGCTTCGATCACCCTCGGATCACGCTGGATCATGGCGGGCGGGCCTTCGGCGATCAGCTTGCCGTAGTCCAGCACCGCCACCCGATCCGACACGGGCATGACCACTTGCATGTCGTGCTCGATGAGCACAATCGTCAATCCTTGAGCTTGTAACCGCGCGATGAGCTGCAGCAGCGACTGCTTCTCGGCCGGGTTGAGCCCAGCCGCCGGTTCATCCAGCAGCAGCAGGGTCGGATCGGTTGCGAGGGCGCGCGCCAGCTCCAGGCGGCGCTGCAACCCAAACGGCAAAGCGCCAGCGGTATCTGCGGCGCGAGCGCTTAAGCTCACGAACTCCAGTAGCTCCATGGCCCGTTCATGGGCCCAGCGCTCCTCGCGCCGCGCCTCGGCACTCCGGACGGCCGAACTCCACAACCCCGCGTGCGTGCGCAGATGTGTGCCGATGAGCACGTTCTCCAACACGCTCATCTGGGCGAAGAGGCGGACGTTTTGAAAGGTGCGCGCGATCCCGCACTCCGCCACCTGATGCGGCAGCAGGCCGACGAGTGATTGTTTTGTCTCGCGGCCGAAGGCCATCTGTCCTGCGGTAGGACGCAGCAGGCCGGTGAGGCAGTTGAAGAACGTCGTCTTGCCCGCCCCGTTGGGTCCGATTAACCCTAAGATTTCTCCGGGGGCGAGGTCCAGCGTGACATCGTCCAGCGCGCAGACCCCGCC
>CAYJWO010000113.1:0-4250 GCA_964373825.1 uncultured Planctomycetales bacterium | reverse complement strand
CCGGTGAGCCGTCCTTCCGCGCGCTCCTTCTCCTTCGGACGTTCCGCCTGCATCGCCCGGGCGCGGGCCTCCGTCACCTCCACGAGCGCCTGCCGCTCATGTGCGGCGTAGCCCTTCACCGCTTCCACCACGTTCGGGATGAGGTCGTACCGGCGCTTCAATTGAACACTGATGTCCGACCATGCGCTCTCGGCCCGAACCCGCAGCTGCACGAGCGCATTGTAGGTGATGATCGCCCAGAGCACGACGACCGCGCCGCCGATGAGTCCCCACATCATCACCGGGCGCGCCGCACCCCGACCCGGGGACACAGCCGCGCCAGGGGGCAGCGGCTGCACCACGGGGAGGTCGGACGGCACAGATGTTGCCCGAACGACACGACGAGGTCGTTGTAGATCCGCCAGTAGCGCCGAGGCAGCCGCTCCCGCAGCGCCATCTCAGTCTCCTCCGGCACGCGCGTCTCCACATAGCCCCACCGGTTGCTGATCCGATGCACGTGCGTATCGACGCAGATCCCCGGCTTGCGGAAGGCGAGCGTCACGACGAGGTTCGCCGTCTTCCGCCCAACCCCCTTGAGCGTGAGCAGCTCGTCGAGGTCGTCCGGCACGCCCCCGCGGTAGCGGGCGAGGAGCTCCCGGCACACCGTCAGAATCGTCCGCGCCTTCGTCCGGTAGAATCCGACCGGGTAGATCGCGCGCTCGATGGCCGCCTGGGAAAGCCGGGCCATCTGCGCGGGGGTCCGGGCGAGCTTGAACAGCCGCTCCGACGCGCCGGCCGTCGTCGCGTCCTGTGTGCGCAGGCTGAGGAGGCAGCTGATCAGTGTTGCGAACGGATCGGCCTTGTACCGGCCCACCACCGGCTCGTCCCAACGCCGCACGGCCCGTCTGAGCACGCGGATCACCTCATCGATGGTCCCGTTCGTCACCATCGGGCTACGCGGACATCCGCAGCTCGCGGAGCTTCGCGGCAGGGTCCTGCGCCCTCATCAAGCACTCCCCCACCAGCAGGGCGTGGACCCCCAGCCGCCGGAAGCGCGCGAGATCCTCGGCGCCCTGGATCCCGCTCTCGGCGACAATGAGCTTGCCCGCCGGGATCAGCGGAACGAGCCGCTCCGCCAGCGTCATGTCGAGGGTGAACGTCTGAAGATCCCGGTGGTTGATGCCGATCACGTGCGCGCCAGCACCCAGGGCGCGCCTCAGCTCTTCCGGCGCGTGCACTTCGACGAGCGGCTCCAGGTCAAGCGTCTCTGCCACCTCCATGCACTCGACGAGCGCCTCCTGCGGGAGAATCTTCACGATGAGCAGCACGGCATCCGCCCCGTGGGTCGCCGCCTGATAGACCTGGTAGGGATCGATGACGAAATCCTTCCGCAGCACCGGGAGCTCGGTGAACTGTTTTGCGTCCCGCAAGAAGTCGAGGTGCCCACCGAAGAACGGCTCGTCCGTCACGACCGACAGCGCATCCGCCCCGGCCGCCTCGAACGACTGCGCCAGGCTCACCGGGTCGAACCGCTCCCGCAGCATCCCCTTGGAAGGCGAGCGTCGCTTCAGCTCTGCGATGAACGCGAGCCGATCCGGGTGCGTGATCGCCCGCCGCAGACTCCGGTCGGCGAGATGGCCCGACAGCCGCGCCCGAAGATCCTCCAGCGGCACCTGGGCCTTCGCGGCCTCCACTTCCTGTTGCTTGCCGATCAGGATATCGTCGAGAAACATCGTCAGCTGGTGAGGCGCCGCACCGCCGCGAGCACGCGAAGGGCCCGTCCCGACTGGAGCGCTTCGGCGGCTTTGGCCAGGCCCTCCTGGATCGAGCCGGCCTGCTCCGCGCAGTAGATGGCGCACGCGGCATTCACGACCACCAGATCCCGCGCTGCAGAGGGTTCACCCCGGAGGATCGCCTCGGCGATCCGGGCGTTGTGGCGCGCGTCAGCCCCTCGCAGCGCCTCAGGGCGCGCGCGGGCCACGTCCCAGTCCACGGGATCAAGCAGCAGCGGGGAGAGCCCGCCCGCACGCACCTCGAGCGCATCGGTGGGGGCGGTCGTGGTCACCTCGTCCATGCCGTCGCGCCCGTGGACCACGAGCCCGTGACGAACCCCAAGCCGGATCAGCGCCTCCCCGATCGGGCGCATCAACCGCTCTTCGCAGACGCCGACAAGCTGGAAGGCGAGCGGGAGGGGGTTCGCGAGCGGGCCGATCAGGTTGAAGATGGTGCGGATGCCAAGCCCCTTCCGAATCGGCGCCACCAGCTTCATCGCAGGATGGAACCGGGGGGCGAAACAGAACCCGAAGCCCGTCTCCTCGATGCTGCGCCCCACCTGCTCCGGTGAGGCGTCCAGGTTGACGCCGAGCGCCTCAAGGAGATCTGCGCTGCCGCACCGGCTGGACGCGGCCCGATTCCCGTGCTTGGCGACGCGCACCCCGGCTGCGGCGGCGATCAGGCCGGCGACCGTCGACACATTCACCGTGCCCTGGCCATCGCCGCCGGTTCCGCACGTGTCGCACAGCTCGTCCGGCCGACGGAGCGGCACCCGGATCGCGTGCGCGCGCAGCGCCAGCACAGCCGCCGCGATCTCTTCCGCCGTCTCCCCGCGCCGCGCAAGGACCGCGAGGAACTCGCGGATCTCGTCCGGGGGACACCGGCCCGCCATGACGGCGTCCATCTGGCGGGTCATCGCCTCCGCGCTGAGGGGGGTGTCGAAGGCCTGGCCGGGCATGCGCGTCCGTGCTCCTCAGCCGCGGCGGCCACCGCCGGCCGCGCGCCGCCGGTCGGCCCCCTGCGCGAGCGTCAGGAAGTTTCTGAGGAGATCCTTCCCCGCCGACGTGAGGATCGACTCGGGATGAAACTGCACGCCGTAGACCGGGAGCCGCCGGTGCTGCAGCCCCATGATCTCCTTCTGGTCGGTCCACGCGGTCACCGCGAGCGCCTGCGGCAGCGTCTCGCGCTTCACGATCAGCGAGTGGTACCGCGTCGCATCGAACGGGTTGGGCAACCCCGCGAAGAGCGCCGACCCGGCATGAAAGATGCGAGACGTTTTGCCGTGCATCAGCCGCTTCGCCCGGACCACCTCGCCGCCGAACACCGCCCCGATGCACTGGTGTCCGAGGCAGACCCCGAGGATCGGGATGGTCCCCGCGAACGCCCGGATCAGCTCATTGGAGACCCCGGCATCTTCCGGGCCGCCCGGACCCGGCGAGATCACGATGCTGGAGGGCCGCGCCCGCTTCACCCCGCGCACGGTGATCTGGTCGTTCCGCCTCACCACCAAGTCCTCCCCCAGCTCGCCGAGATACTGGACGAGATTGTAGGTGAACGAGTCATAGTTGTCGATCATGAGGATCATGGTCCAAACCGTCGCTCCGCCATGTCGATCGCTTGGAGCATCCCCCGCGCCTTGTTCAAGGTCTCCTGGTACTCACGAGCTGCGTGCGAGTCCGCGACGATGCCCGCACCCGCCTGGATCGACGCCACGCCGCCCCGCATGACGATCGTCCGGATCGTGATGCACGTGTCCAGGTTCCCCGAAAAGCTCAGATAGCCGACGGCGCCCGCGTAGGGCCCCCGGTCGTCGCGCTCCAGCGCCGCGATGATCTCCATGGCGCGGACCTTGGGGGCGCCCGTCACCGTCCCGGCCGGAAAGGTCGCACGCAGCACATCGAACACGCTCGTTCCCGGCCTCAGCGTCGCGGTGACACCGCTGACAAGATGCAGCACGTGCGAGTACCGCTCAACCGCCATGAGCTCGGGCGTCGCCACCGAGCCCACCTGTGCGACGCGCCCGAGGTCGTTGCGGCCCAGGTCCACCAACATGACGTGCTCCGCCCGCTCTTTCGGGCTCGCGCGAAGCTGCTGGAGCAGCCGCTCGTCTTGCTGCGGTGTCACACCCCGAGGCCTGGTCCCGGCGATCGGCCGGGTCTCGAGCCTCCCCTCCTCGCACCGAACCAGCATTTCCGGCGACGACCCGACCAGGCACGTCGACCCGTATCGGAGGAAAAACATGTAGGGAGACGGGTTCAGCGACCGGAGCGCTCGGTACACATCGAACGGGCGGCAGCGCATCGTCCGCTCCAACCGCTGGGAGAGGACCACCTGGATGATGTCGCCGGCGCGAATGTGCTCCTTGGCCCGCCTCACCATCCGGTTGAACTGCGCCCGGCTCACGTTGGACCGCACGGCACCCGCGCCCGCTCTGCGCCGGCTGGCTGCGCGCCGGCGCTTCGGCAGCGGCCGCTCCAGCCGCGCGGCCATCGCGTTGA
>CAYJWO010000112.1:0-4261 GCA_964373825.1 uncultured Planctomycetales bacterium | reverse complement strand
GGGAGGAGGGCGGTCCGGGGTTTGCGAAGCTCGGGCGGCTGACGAAAGAGGAGCTGGAGGGCATTCTGCCGCTCTTGCAAGAGGCGCTGGGGCAGTTGGGGTAACGGGGGGCGAGCACAAGGAGGCGTGGATGGCGGGTGGCATCGGGGTGCTGTTGTTGGCGGCGGTCGGTGGCTACTGGGTTCTGGATCGCGCGTCGACGAAAAAAGGGCAGCTTCAGCAAGTCGGCCAGATCGTCGGGTCAGTCATCTTGATCATCAGCCTGCTGGGGGTTGTCTGTTTCCTGTGGTGCGCGGTGAGCGGCGCGTCGTGCCCCGTGGGCATGAAGCCATTCGGCCGGTCGGGGAAGGCGATGTTCTGCCCGTACACCGCGCCGGCTCCGGACCGCGCTGGAGCGCCATCCGCCCCCTAGAGCGGGTGATGCCGCGGATCACGAAAGTCTACACCCGCACGGGAGACGATGGCACGACGGCGCTGGGCAGCCGGCGGCGTGTGCCGAAAGACGCCCGGCGCATCGACGCCTACGGCACGGTGGATGAGCTGAACTCCCATTTGGGGATGGCGCTGGCGAGCGGGCTGGACGCCACGGTCGCGGGCGCCATCCGCGAGATCCAGAACGACCTCTTCCACCTGGGCGCTGATCTGTGCGTTCCCGAGGAAGACAAGGCCGCGCTGCCGGTGCCGCGCGTCGAGCCGCGGCACATTGAGGCGCTCGAACACCTGATGGACCGGCTGTCGGAGGCCTTGCCGCCGCTGGAAAATTTCGTCCTGCCGGGCGGCTCGCCGGGCGCTGCCCAGTTGCATGTCGCGCGCAGCGTCTGCCGCCGGGCCGAGCGGCTGCTGATAGCACTCCAGCGCGAGGAAGCCGTCGGCGCGTGCACGATTCCGTATCTTAACCGGCTGTCGGATGCCCTGTTCGTCATGGCCCGCCATGAGAACTTCCGGCGGGGCCTGGCGGATGTGTGCTGGAACAGTCGCGCGTAACCACCACCCCCCGGCTAATCGTCCCGCTGTTCATCCAGGCGACAATTTGTCGTTCCGGCGAGTCATCCTACCCTCCCCCGAAGCCCCTAACAGAGAAGAGGAGCTCATAAGCATATTATTTTCAATAGGTTACTACGAATAAAAATACATAGACATTGGCATTAGACTTGCTCTCTTTAGGGTGTTGCGATTATTGAGCTGTGTAACTGTCCATTGTAGGAAACCATAAACGGGAGGGTGTGTGATGCGAGCAGACCGGTCAGGAGTGGCGGTGTGGGCGGTGGCGCTGGGGGCGTGCGTGCTGGCGGCCCCGGTGTCTGTCGAGGCGGGCGCGGTCATCACGAGCGGCCCAGTGAGCCTCGGGGTGTTCGATGAGGGGAACCTGGGATTTGGCGGCACCGGGTTGGGCTTCGCCGGTGTCGGTGACGCCATTACACCCGGGTGCCTCTGTGAAGGCTGGGGAGTGGCTGGCAGCGGCATC
Organism: uncultured Planctomycetales bacterium; assembly: GCA_964373825.1. Lineage (GTDB taxonomy): Bacteria > Omnitrophota > Gorgyraeia > Aquiviventales > Aquiviventaceae > CAYJWO01. The sequence continues at coordinate 2,796 of CAYJWO010000112.1, read as the reverse complement.
TCTGGCTATGCCAACTTCTCCGTCGATGGCATCGTCAACCTGACGCTCGACTCCTTCGGCTCCACGGCCACCACGGCGACGTCCATGGTTAGCTTGACCAGCCTGCCGTCTCTGAGCGTGACGCAGGCGTATGCGCCGTCGGTCGGGGCTCCCATCGCGCTCTTTGAGAATGTCGTGACAATCGTGAACACGGGCGGCGAGACCATTACCGATGTTCGCTACCGCCGCGTCATGGACTGGGATATTCCCCCGACCGCGTTTAGCGAGTTCGTGACGATCGGCGGGTTGCCGGCGGCCGCGGTGACGTTTACCAACGACCAGGGATTCGACTCAGCGGACCCGCTCAGTGGAACGTTTGGAGAGATCGCCGGCTGCGGGACGTCGGTCAACTTCACCGACTGCGGGCCGGCCGACCACGGCGCGCACTTCGATTTTGCATTCGGCGACCTGGATCCGGATGAGTCGGTGACCTTCTCGATCTTCTATGGAGCGACGCCGAGCCAGTCGTCAGCCTTTGCGGCATTGGCGGCGGTGGAGGCCGAGGTGTACTCGTTTGGTCAGAACTCGATCGACCCCGGCACGGGCACGCCGGCCACGTACATCTTCGCGTTCAAGGGTGTCGGTGGAACACCGGTCTCACCAGGGGTGATTCCCGAACCCGCGAGCTTCCTGTTGATGGGATCAGGGTTGGCCGGCCTGGCGTGGCGGGGACGGCGCAAGCAGGCCTAAGGTTCGAACGGACGCAGTTGCGACTGTGGGACGAAGGGCGCGTCGTCTGACGCGCCCTTCGTGTGTTATCATGAGGGCCCGATGAACCGACGCCTCGTCATGCTGTGGAGCTTCCTGGCGGTCCTGGCCGTCCCGGCGGAGGCCAAAGAGCTCGTCAGCCCGCTGGAGCAGGTGCCGTTTGAGCGGGATGCGGCCGCGTCGCCTGAGCTCAATGCGGCGGTGCAACAGTATCTCGATGGCAACGCGGCGGCGGCGCTGGAGGCGGCGCGCCGGCTGGTGCAGGAGCAGAGCGGACAACGGTCGGCGCTCGCCCATGAGCTGCTGGGAGCGGCGGCGCTCGCTCAGCAGTCCATCGATGAAGCCCGCCGCGCGCTGGAGCAGGCTGTCCAGCTCGACCCCACACGTCCCAGCGCGGCGCTGCGCCTGGGCCAGTTGGCGCTGACGATTAGCGACCTCGCCGGAGCCGAAGCGACGTTTCGCGATGCCGCTAAGCGCTGGCCGAATCTCTCGGCTCCCCATCGGTACCTCGCGCTGACCGTGTTGCGGCGGGGTCAAGTGGACGCCGCCCTCACCGAGGCCGAGCGGGCGCTAGCGCTCAGCCAGGGCGCCGACGTCGAAGCCGGCTACGTCGCGGCCGCCGCCCTGCACGAGATGGGCCGCCACGCCGAGGCCGAGCGGCAGCTCGTGGCGGTGTTGCGCGCCCGGCCGGACTTCCAAGAAGCCTTGCTGCTCCAGGGCATCGTGAAGCTGGATCGGGGCAAGCTCGGCTCGGCTCAACAGATCCTTGAGGCCGTAGCGGCCCGAGATGCCACCTCCCCGTGGGCACGCCTTGGTCTTGCCGTCATCAAGCGCAGCCGAGGCGATGCGGACGCGGCGCAGGTCGAACTGGACGCGCTGGCGGCGGAGTATCCCACCTGGGCGCTCGCGCAGTTTCAGCGAGGCGTGACCGCGCTCGCTCGCGATCAGCGCAAGACCGCGGATCAAGCGTTCGCCGCCGCGGTTCAGGCGAGCCCCGATCCTGATCTCACACAGGTCCGTGTGGGCCAAGCCCTCCTGCTGCACGGCGATCCGGAGGGAGCCATCGCCAACGCCACGGCCGTATTGGGTTCTCGCACCGCTTCAGGACCGGCCGCCACTCTCCTGGTCCAGGCGGCGATCGCGCTCAAGAAACCTGAACTGGCCGAGCACGAGCTGCGGGCGGCGTTTGGGTTGAACCCGCTCAATGACGCAATCGCCAAGCAGCTGGGCCGCCTGTACCTGACCTGGCAGCGGCCGGCGGAGGCGGTGCTCCAGTTTCAGCTGGCACTCCAGATCGACCCGAAGTCTCCGGAGGCGTGGATGGGGCTCGCGGAGGCTCACGCGGCCTTGAAGCAGTCCGCCGAGGCCATCGAGGCGGCCAAGGGGTTCGGGCGGCTGACGGGGACGGATCCGTCAGGCTACCTGTTCTTGGCCTCGGTCCAGGGGCGTTTGGCTCAGCGGGATGCGGCGGTGCAAACGCTGGAGAAGGGTCTGGCGGTCCACCCCAACCATCCGGACATTGCGCGAGCCCTGGCGGGCGCGTACGAAGCACACGGCCGAGTGGACGACGCCATCGGCCTCTTGGCCCGCGTGGTGGCTGTGCCCGAGCACGGGGTCGTGTGGTTTGATCTGGCGCAACTGTACCACCGGCATGACCGGTTGCCGGAGGCGATCGACGCGTATCGCAAGGGGCTGACGTTCGATCCCTTCGAGCCCGTGGCGCTCAATAACCTCGCGTACCTGCTGGGACAAGAGGAATCGGGGCGGGAAGAAGCCGTGCAGCTTGCCGAGCGGGCGCATCGCTTGGCTCCGCAGGCGTCGGATGTCATGGATACGCTGGGATGGCTGTACTATCAGCAGGGGAAGCTTGACCAAGCTGAGCAGTTCTTGCAGCAGGCGGTCCGCCGGGCGCCGAAGAACCCCGAGTTTCGCTACCACCTCGGCCTCATCTACATGGAGCAGGACCAGTTCGAGGATGCCAAGCGGGAGTTGGCCGAAGCGATCGCCATCGGCGGTTTTGCCGAGATCGAAGAGGCCCAGGTGCTGTTG
>CAYJWO010000111.1:0-4293 GCA_964373825.1 uncultured Planctomycetales bacterium | reverse complement strand
CGGTGTTGGCTCTATAGGCTGGGTATCGGGCCAAGGCGTCTGAAGCGCGAGCGTGTCGGTGGCGGCTAAGAAGGGGGCCACTTTGGCGGCGCCATGGAGGCCACCCGCCCGGTTGCGTGCTGGACAGCGGGAAGCGGTGATCGACGTCGCGATGGAGTTCAGCGTTTTCGATTCGCGTCGCCCGCGGGCTTGGCGCGGTGGGCGCGATATGATCGGCCCTCGATCTTGAGTAGGATCGCGCCATCCACGAGACGGTCCATGAAGCCCATCGCCAAGGGCGCGTCGCCGAGATACTCCGCCCAGCCGTCGAAGTCCACGTTGGTCACGAGTGCCGTGGACTGCTGCCGGTATCGCAGGTCGATGACCTTGTAGAGCAGACTGGCCGCCTGAACGCACTCGGAGCGCTCGATGCGATCAAAGCCGAACTCGTCGATGATGAGAAGCTCCGGTCGTCGCGTGTATCGACGCAGCCTCTGGGGAAGGGATTTGTCGGCCAGCGACGCGGTCAGGTCCGTCAAGAGCGCGGCGCTCGTCGTGTAGCGCACTCGGTACCCGTGCACGCAGGCCTTCATGCCGATCGCCTGGATCAAGTGGCTTTTGCCGACGCCGCTCTGCCCGACGAAGACCAGATTGTCCCGGCGCCGGATGAACTCTCCCGTGGCCAGTTCCTCGATCTGGAGCCGATCGATCGCCTTCTTGTTGAATTCCCAGTCGAACTCCTCCAACGCCTTTCGTTCCGGGAACCCGGCCTCCCGAATTCGCCGTTCGATCGAACGCTCGCGCCGGCCCCGGGCCTCCTCTGCGAGAAGCGCATCCATGAAGCCCAGGTGCGAAAGCTGCTTGCGCGTCGCCTGCCCGAGGGCCTCGTCGAGCTTCTCCGGGCTCATCGAGACCCGCAACGCCTCGAAGTGACCCAGCACCCGCTTGCGCAGGTCCGTCGGGCTTCCGGAGACGCCCCTCTCAAGTCGACTCGACATCCGAACCGCCCTCCGTCGAGTCGAACAGCAGCTTCCGATACTCGCTCCCCTCACGCGGTCGCACCGGCTCGTCCCGCAGACCCTCCCCCAGATGCTGGTTGGCCTCGCATTGCATCGACTCCATCGGCGGGCGCAGTTGCGCCTGCGCCGCCAGGATCCGTTCGACGGCCGCGTAGCTGAGCGCCCGGAACCGCCGCGCCCGGTCCAACGCCGCCAGAAGATCCTTCGCGCGGTACAGCGTCAGAAGCTCCAGGATCTTGCGCGCCTGCTCCTTCCCGTAACGGTGGTGGCGCACCAGGTCCTCGAAGAACGCCATCGCGGTCTGCCCGAGTTCCTCGAAGCGCTTCCGCAGGAGTTCCTCCTTCTTCGCCACGTCCTCCACTACCAGGTGGCGCTTCTCGGTGCTCCTCTGGCCGCTCGTGGATCGCGGGAACAGCCGGTGGCGCGCGATCTCGCGGATGTCCGGACCGTAAACGATCAGCTCGTTCTCGGTGACCCTCACCGGCAGCGTCTTCCCGATGGTCTGCCACGGAACCGAGTAGAGATTCTGCCGATACGCGACGTACCCCTCATTGGTGACGACCCGATGCACCACCTCCGCGGTGTCGTACGGATTAGCCGGAAGCGGCAGAAGATGCCGCGCCTCCTCCGCGAACCGGTCGATCGGACGCGCCTTCGTCTCGCGGTGCACCCTCGTGTCGGCGCGGTTCTCCAGCCACCACGCGCGGACCTCGTTGAGGTGCGCGAGATTGCGAAACGTTCTTCCGTTCAGGAGATTCCCCTCCACGAACTGGAATGGCCTCTCGACCTTGCCCTTGGTTTTGCTCCGCCGCCTCTTGCAGGCCCAGGGGCGGTACCCGTAGTGCGTCGCAAACGCCAGGAACCGCGCGTTGTAGATCGGCTGATCGTCCTCCCAGCGGTCCACGACCACCTTCATGTTGTCATACAGTCACGTCGCGGCGAGTCCACCGAAGTACTCGAACGCCTTCACATGCTCGCGGACCGTCGTGGCGAAGTCCTGGCTCTCCACGAAGCTCACGTACTGTCGCCGCGAATAGCCCAGCACGTAGCTGAAGGCGTAGACCATCCGGCGCCCCTCTTCCGTGAACTCGATCTCGTAGGGCGAGTAGTCCATCTGCGCCTGCACTCCGGGCCCGGTCTCGAAACGCTCCTCCGGACCGTGCACGGGCCGCGGCCGAAGCTCCCGCAGACGATCGCGCACGATTGTGTACTTGCCGGGAAAACCATTCGTGCGCAGCTCCTCGTAGAGCCGGACCGCGGTGATGTCCGGGTAGCGCTCCATCAGCTCGCGCATCGCGCCTTCGAACGCGTCGAGCAGGCTCTTGCGCCGCTGAGGCGGCTGCGGCAGGTCCGCAGAGATCGCCCCGTGCACACGCGCCTCCTCGCGCTGCCGGAGCACCTTCGAGACGGTCTTGCGGGAGAGCCCCAGCCGGCGGGCGATCAGGCGCCGGGACGTCCCCGCTTGATGCAGACGGACGATCTCGTTGCGCGTCACCTCGTTCATGCCGCCTCCTCGCTGAGGAAATCGTCCACCAGGTCCGCCACCGCACGGGCATCCCGTCCCAAGCTCTCGAACGCCGCGTCCAGAATCGCCCGGTCTCGGGGCGTCAGGTCCGCGCGCCCGCGGCAGCGGAGCCAGTTCTCCATGCCCGCCAGGAGATCCCGAAGCAGCCCCACTTTGCGGCAGATGCGGTTGCCCGCCGGGCTCAGTCGCGGATCCGAGGCCGGGATCTGCCGGCCCTCTGCCTGGCTCAAGGCCTCGCGGGGATGGGCCAGAACGAACTGCCTCTGGCTCTCGCCGGTGGAGGCCAGCAACAAATCCACGACCGCTTCGATCTCCCGGCTCGTCAGATCCTCCCGATGGACCGCTTCCAGGAGCTCCGTCTGGTTGCCGCGCGGCAACCGCGACATCTCCCGCGCCGCGGTCGCCGACAGAACCCCCAACTTCACGTCCTCCAGCGCTTGGCCGCACAGCTTCTCAATCAGCGCCAGCCGCCGGCACACCCAGCTCTTGTGTCGTCCCAGCCGCTCGGCCACCTCGATCTGCGAGAGGCCGTCCTCGGTCACCAGGGCGTGGATGATCCAGGCCTCCTCGATCTCCTTCGGACGCCCGCCCGCGCAGTTGAGCGTGTAGATGGCGATCTTCGCTGCGCGCTCGTCCGCCTCGACGATGCGCGCGCAGAGCGTGCGAACATCTCCCAGCTCTCGCGCCGCCCTCAATCGCTTGAACCCGTCGATCAGCTCTGCCCGGCCGTCCCGAAGACACACTACGATGGCCGAGAGCTGGCCGTGCTCGCGAAGGGAGCGCGCCATCTCCCGCTCGGCCTGTGAACAGGGCAGCCGGTAGCGTCCGTACCGCTCCCCGATCTCCTCCAGCGCCAAATCCGTGAGCTTCTCCTCGCTGGCCCCAGGCATCGCCACCTTCTCCTCCTGAGAATCAGAAGAGAGGACCGAAGGATTCGACCCAACCCTCCGGCCTCCCTCCTGTCCCTCGATGCCTGTTTCCTACCCTGCCGGAAGAAGCCGCACAATATGGGAAGATCATCTCGGCTCGTTTGCGTGACAACGCCAGCGCGCTTCGCGCTCGATTACGCGCGCAAGCGCTCTCCGGCAGGAGGGGCTACAGAACCTCTGAAGCGGCGAGCGGGGCGTGGCAGCGAAAAGATCGTAGCAGCCGGGGCGGTCGCAGGGCCGCCCGGATTTTTTTTAAGATTTTTCTCGGTGATGACCCACGCTCGCCCCCCGAACGCACGTGCTCGCCTGCGGCTCGCTTGCGCTGGCGGCGGCTCTGCTCTTGGCGCCGCTGCTTGCCGTTCGGCGTCGCGCGGTATTTCTGCTGGGCACGCCAGCGCGACCAGCGCCTGGCTTGTTCCCGGCATTCCGGACTGCAGTAGCGCTCGCGCCAGCTCCCCGGCCGGAAGCTCTTCTCACAGCCCTTCAAAAGACACGCTCGCCTCCGAGGGCGCCGCCGAATTTTTCTTCTGCGCCCTTGACGCCCGGCCGTGTCTGATCGATGCTCTGTTGGGCCCACGGGAGTTGCAGTCTCCCCGACGGCCAAGCCTCGTTGGGAAGTTCGCTGCTTCCCTTCGAGGCGCTTTTTTCCCTTAGCCGCCGGACCCGCATCCTACCATCCCGCCGTCACGCCGCCAGCTGGGTGGTCCCTTCAAGCCGCCACCGACTCATGGCGCCGTGGCCCCCGTCTCGCCGCCAAAGTGGCCCCCATGCTGGCCGCCCCTGACAGCGAACCGTCATCCACTCCTTGCGACCGGAGCACTTGCAGCGCCGTGTACACGTC
>CAYJWO010000110.1:0-4323 GCA_964373825.1 uncultured Planctomycetales bacterium | reverse complement strand
GGTCGGGTCGAATGCCACGGCGATCACCTGGCGTGCCTCCTGAGGGATGTCGCGCGGTCGCCACCGCCGTCCCCCATCCTCGCTCGTGAAGACGCCATTGCGTGTCCCTGCGACGGTCACGCCGCGCCGATGAGGATGGAATGCCACCGTGGCGATTCCCTCGCTGCCTTCGCGAACTTGAAACACCCTTCGCCAGGCCCGTTCGGGATCCTCAGAACGAAAGAGCTCTCGATCAGTCGCCACGAGGAAGACGATCGAGCCGTCCGGGCCATCACCCAACGCGAGGTCTCGGATGTCGGCGTTCCCGGGCGGATCAAACGGCCCCTGCCACGCGGCTCCACCGTTGAGTGAATAGTAGATGAGGCGGCGCGTCGAAGCGGCGATGCGCTCAGGATGCGTCTCGTCCACGGCGATGTGGGCTACTGCGGTACTATCGGCTGCGGGAAGCGAGGTTAATTCCCAGCGCCGAACGTCCGACTCAGCCGCTCCACACGTGAGCATGGATAGCACAAGCCAAGCAAGCTGCGGTGTTGTTCTGTGCATCAATGCCCTCCGACAGGAGGATAAAGCAGATTCGGTGCCAACTGAAAAAGGGGACAGGTGTCCGGTAGAATCCAGCACACCGGACTTCAGGAATTGGGGACAGGTCTCAGATGTGGGAAGGGAAACGGAGGGAAGAACGCAGACGGTGTGTCGTGCGCAACCGACACCTACCGTCGGCTCGGCCGCGAAGCCATCAATCGTCGCCGAAGATCCGCAATGGCTTGATTCGGATCGAAGCGCTTCCCCCACACCGTCCGTCCATGGCTGCGAAGGAAGGCTTCGGCTTGCTCACGGAACGCGGTCAGCGCGGGCGACAGCGGACTGGCTCGCAGCGCTTTCGCCCACAATATGATCAGGCGTCGCGCGGGAACCTTCTGTGCTCTCAGCACGGCGACGAGATCGAGGATGTCCGACTCGAGATATCGAGCGACCTTGCCGATCGACCAATACGCGGGGTCGAGGAGGTAGACGCGGATCGAGCCAACACGTCGGTAGAAACGAACGTGTCGCCGATAGTCCAGAAGGGATACCGAGGACCAGCGTCCGATCTCTTCGGCGTAGTTCGCGGGAATCCCGGTTTCTTCTATCGTGCGTGTCATCGCGCGCTCGACCGCGGCCAGGTCCATTGGTCGCCTGTGCGTCAGGCGAATACCGAAGTCCACATCAGCGCTCGGTCGGACGTGTCCAAAGAGCGATCCGGCCGCCGCTCCGGTGAGGATGACCGTGGCGGGCTGCTTCAGATGCTTCGCCAGTGTGTGAAAGAACCTATCAATGCGTCTGGGTTCCATGCGTGTGTAACTGGTTCTCGACCCGATCGATGAGTGAGCGGAGGAGATCTCGTGAACAGTTGGCTTTCAGGTTAAGCCACGCCGTGTGGATTGTGTGGACCCGGCTCCGCGGCTGCCGTCGTCCTCGAATGCGCCGGAGGCGGTGGGCACACAACGTGTGCAGCCAGTCAGCCAGGGCCTGTTCTGTTCGATCGCGTGGGACGGCGTCGCCGACCACGGCGGCCGCCACTCGTTCGAGCGCCTCGCGAGGCAGTCGGGACGGATCGCTCGGCAGGGGCGGGGGAACGCCATCCACCAGCAGGCCGGGGCGCACCTCGAGGGCACGCGCCAAGGCCCGGAGGGTCCCCAGCGACACCTCGCGCTTGCCTCGTTCGATCGCCGACAGGTTGGGTCGAGGAATCCCGGCCGCCTCGGCCAATTGCGCCTGCCGCAACCCCCGCTGCCTGCGCCACACATACACCGTCTGCCCAAATGGAAGCATGTATAAAATGTAGCATATAGACTACTAAATTGCAATCATGAAGCAGAGGCGTCCGGTGGGCGGGTTAGGGGTGCGGGGTGATCGCCAGGACAGTGATCTGGCCCTTCTTGGGTCCGTCGCACCATTAGAGCCGATAGGCGGCTGGTGTGTGCTGCTGAACGTACGCCTCAAAGACCTTCTCCGTCGGCGAGTAGGGGTGGGGCAGAGAGTGGAAGACGTGAGGCTGCAGCGAGGGGTGTCGGCGATTGGTCTGGAGGAAGGCGAGCGTCTTCTTGATCTGCTTCACGAGTCCCGTGCGCCCAGGCGATCCCTCCAAGCGCTCCAATTCCTCCTGTGCACGGCGGGCAAAGATCAGGACAAACATTAGTCCGGATCGTCAAGATACCTCGAATAGTCCTCCTTCGCTTTGCTCAGGCGGCCCTGCCGAGCATCCTCTAGGCCCTGCCGGACCATCGTCACGGCCCGTGGGTTCTGAAACAACCAGGCCTCGTGGGCCGGGATGGCAACCAGCGGATCCAGCACGATCTGGCCGTGGGCATTGCGGTAGACCCGAAAACTGGTGACCTGACCGGACACCAGTCGTCCCAACGTGACCCGGCGCTTGGCATCCATTCGCGTCTGGGTCACTTCCTCGAACTCCGCGTCTTTGAGAATGTCCTGCTTGGTCATCACACCCTCTAGCTTCCGAACGAAGGATACCACAAGGTGGGAATAATAACAAGTGGGATATAGTTTATTTCCCACCTATGGGATCTGAGTACTGCGCAGCGTAGCGATCGACGACTTCTCGGATCATGCGTTGGTACTTCGTGCGATGCTCAGCCGCTTTCTGCTTGAAGAACCGGACACTCGATTGGCTCAGCATGAGCGTGATCTTGATCGTCTCTCCGCGCGCCGCCAGCGCCTCCGGCGGCGGCAGCGCCTCTGTGACCCGCGTGAACGTTCCAGTCGGCAGCTCCATCTCAACGATCTCCGGTGAATCGATGGCTGTCCCCCAGTGTCCCGCGGTGGACTTGCTCATACACTTCAAGGGTGCTGTGAGCCGTGCGCGCCCAGGAAAACAGCTGTGCTCGCTGGACGGCCTTCTCTTGCAGGGTGCGTCGCAGGCCCTGGTCGTTAACCACGGAGGCGATGGCTCCGGCGAGTTGATCAGGTCGATCCGGATCCACCACGAGGGCGGCCTCCTGGGCGACTTCGGGGCATGAGGAGGCGTTCGACGTGACCACCGCCGCACCGCACGCGAACGCCTCCACAATCGGCAAGCCGAACCCTTCGTAATACGAAGGAAAGACAAAGACCTCAGCCAGATTATACAAGGCGCGCAGTTCGCCATCGCCCACATACCCTAACGTGACGACTCGGTCGGTCAGGCCGAGAGCGGTGATCAGCTCCGCCACCCCCTCCGTCTTCCAGCCGGTCATGCCGGCGACCGCCAACGGTCCCGAAAACTCCTTGTGCTCCTTCAGGAGGGCCATGGCGCGCAGGAGGGTGTGGAGATTCTTGCGTGGCTCAAGGGTTCCCACGAAGAGGAGGAAGGGGGTCTCCAGTCCTCTCGCCCGCAGGACCGAGGCCGCCTGCAGGCGTTCCTGCGGCCCAAGGCGATAGAAGGTGCGTGGATCGACCCCAAGAGGAATCACGCAGACCCGCTCCCCCTCGATCGGGACATACCGCAGCAGATCATGGCGGGTGCTCTCAGATGGGCAGATGATCATGGAGGCCCGCCGCATAATGTCGCCCACCTGTCGCTCCGTCGTCTCGATGGTTTCCGACGTGTGCCCCTGGGGATACGCTTTATACACCAGGTCTTGCACCGTGACGACAATGCGCGGTCCAGCGAGCGTCAGGAAATCGAAACTCGGAGCGTGATACACATCGAGGCGTTTCAGTGTCTTCTCCACCCCGCGGTCACACCAATCGACCGCCATCGAGACGTTCTTCGCTCGGATGGTCGGGAGGCGTGTCCTGCGACTGAACAACTTTTTCTTCACGTATAAGATGTACTCGTTGTCATGGTCCAGCTCACTGAGACTGCGTACCAAGTGCGACGTGTATCGACCGATGCCCGTGAGGTGTTGATGAGTCATGGACCGAGCATTAATGCCGATGCGCATGGAAAAATAGGGGACGGCTTGTGGATTCAAGGTGCTAGCGCAACACGTGCCAACGGAATTCCATCGTGCGGTCATCAGAATACTCCGCCTTCAGCCGCGTGGCACTCTGTTCCGGCGACCAGCGCTGCGTCAGCTGCGCGTGCACGTAGGCCTGGAGGCGCGGGTGCGTCACGAGCTTCCGCGGCCGCTGGGCCGCTCGTCTCGCGACGTGCTGGCCTCGCGTGGCCCGGTAGGTGCTCCGGGTCCGCTCCGCCCGGCGCAATTCCCGTCCGATCGTGCTGGGGGCGCGTCCGAGCTGCCGCGCAATCGTGCGCAGACGGCTCCCTGCCGCCAGCTCGCGGCTGGTCTCCTCGCGTTCGGCGAGGCGCAAGCGTGTGTACCGTGGCATTCCGCGCAACTC
>CAYJWO010000109.1:0-4337 GCA_964373825.1 uncultured Planctomycetales bacterium | reverse complement strand
CATGAGCGCATTCTAGGCAGGGCCGAGGGACCTGTCAAGTCAACCGACATGGACATCGAAGACGCCGTCCGCACCCACGACCACCTGGATCGGCACGCGCACCATTGGGGACAGGCACCAGTTTTCCGGCCCCGCTTCCTAAAGACTTTTCTACTTTTCGCACCAATCCTCATCGTCTCGTTCTTCAGCGAGGAGATGGCGGAGTGGCTTGGTGGCTTCATCCATGGACTCGGCGGGCTGCCGCTGGTCGGGCTGGCGACCAAGCCGGTGCGCGTGACCGCGCGGGACGAAGCTCAAGCGGCCGATTGGGCGCTGCGCGTCTTGTCGGATGCGCGCCATCCGATGCGGCTGCCGTGGCAGGGGGCCGTGCGCGGGTTGGCCATTGATGCGTCGGCGCCACAACGTCAAGGCCTCCAGCAGCTCCTCATGGAGCGTGAAGAAGCGTACGAGCGCTGGCGCCTGGCGCAGCGGCGCCTGACCCTCGATCGCTACCTGGAGTTGAAACCGGTCACGACCGAACGCCGAGCCACCGTCGAGGTCGCCAGCGGCCGGCTTGCTCATGACCGCTACCACGTGATTCGGCTCTACGATGGACTCGGCGCGGACTCGCACGAGGCGCAGCTCGGGTACCTGCGCCGGCTGCACGAGCGGCTCTACGACCGCGGCGTGGTGGTGCTCCAGCCGAGCGCTCGATGGACCGGCGGCGCGCTCTACCGCCTGCTCCAGGAGGCTGGGTTCGCGCGCGTCGAGCGCCGCCCCATCCCAGGCACGGGGGAGGAGGTCCTCTTCGCGCAGCGGGTAGTACAAGTCACCGGGTCGCGGTTCCGGCGCGAGACACAGCCTGCCAAACCGCCGATCGCCGTCATCGGGGGCGGCCCGAGCGGTCTGCGCGCCGCCGCGGAGGCGGCCCGCCAGGGCTACGAGGTTCACCTGTTCGAAGAGACCAAGCGGCTCCTCGGATTCGGCGCCTACGGCTTCTACCCCTGGAAACCGGATCGCGAGTCCATCCGGAACGCGCTCACCGGTGAGCGGCTGCTCCAGGACCCGGCGATTCGCGATCGCATCCACATCTACACGAACGTGCGCGTGGGGGCGGACGGTGATCTGACCGTCCAGGACCTGCAGGCGATGGGCTACGCCGCCGTCATCAACACGGCCGGGGCCACGCTGCCGACCGAACTGCGGGATGACGCCGGCCGCCTCATCGAGGGGCAGGACGCGGATGGCGTGTACCACGCCCTGGACATCGTCGCGTATTACAACTTCCACGAGCGCTACGCCGCGCGCCGCCCCGCGATCGGCCGCCAGGTCAAGGTCATCGGGGTCGGCAACGTCATGAACGACATCAGCCGGGCGTTCCTCGAGCGCACGACGCCGCGCATGCAGGCGATGTTCGACCACGAAGAAGTTGAAGTGGAGGCGATCGGGCGGCGCGGGCCGTGGGAACTCAAGGTGTACCGCGATGAGTTCGAAAAGACGCGGCCGTATCTCGCGGGGCCCGCGGCGTGGCAGAAGGCGCTCCAGGAGCTGGTGGACGCCGACCTCGTGCGCTACGAGCCCTACCGCGCGCAGTTAGAGGATACCCTGCGCAACGGCGCGTGGGCGAGCGAGCACGGCCAGCGCTGGAGCGGCTTGAGCGACAAGATGGCGAGGGCCGTCAAGGGCTGGTCCCTCGAGGAGCTTACTGGCGCCACCCACCCGACGCGGCGGCTGCGGCTGCGTTTTCACCTCAGCCCCCACCGGCTCCTGAAGGATACGCGTGGCCACCTCCGGGCGGTTCAGTTCAAGGAGCGCCGGGCCGTGGATCGCGACGGCCGGATCGCATGGGAGGACAGCGGCCGCCTCGCGGAGCTGCCGGCGGATACCGTGGTGATCGCGACCGGCTTCCAGAACGATCCATTGATCGGCTTCCCGTTGGATCGCCAGGGCAACTTCGCGGTGAGGGAGTTTCAAGCCGTTGACCCCTCGACCGGCCAGCCCATTCCCGGGCTGTTCCTGGGCGGGTGGGCGCGCGCCAGCACCGGCGAAGGCGACGTCAGCATCACCCCGCGGGAAGGGCGGGGCGTGGCCCAAGCGGCCATCGCGTACCTGAAGACGCTCCCGCAGGTCCCCGTGGTCTATGACGTCGAGCGCGTGCTGGCGGCGAAGGGCGTCCAGTTCGGCACGAACGACGCCTACCTCGCGCTGCTGCGCGAGGAAGAGCTGGCCACCCACGCGCTGCGCGAGCAGATGGCGCGCGAGGGCGTGGACCTCGAGGAGCAGCACCTCTACCCCGAAGTCCTCCACGACCGCGACCACTGGGCGGTCATGTGGCGTGGGATGGAGCGTCTTGGGACGGTTGCGCTGGTGATGGTGGTTATCGGCGCGCTCTCTTTGATCGCCGCGTGGGGCGGGCAGGGGCTGCCGGCTCTCCCGGGTGCTTGGGACGCCGCCCTCCCGCTCCTCGGGCTGGCGACCAAGCCGGTGCGCGTGACCGCGCGGGACGAGGAGACGCGCGCCGAAGCGATGGCGCTGAAGCTCTGGCGCCTCAATCGGGACTTGTGGACCAGCTTCCGGACGCACCGAGCGGTGCCCGCCGACTTCCATCGCCGGCTGGCTCACGTCCGCCAGGTGCTGCGGCTGCCGCCGTGGCCTGAGGACGTCAAGCCAAGCGGCGAGCGCAGCGCGGATCTTGGCCGCAAGCTGCAGGCGCTCACCCCGCAGTTCGTCGCCGCTCATCGCGCCGGCGACCACGCGCGGCTGACTGAGCTCAACCGGCAGGCCCAGGCGCTGCTTGATGAGCGGGTTCCGCTGCAGCTCGCGCTCGCCGAGCACTGGATCGCCCAGAACAACATCCCCATCGCGATGGCCTCACTCCTCGGCGCTCACGCGACCCTGCGCCGCAAGCAGGTGGAGCTGCTCTGGCAGCGGCTGCGCGAGTACGCGCAAGGCTCGGTGCGCTCGTTCAGCGCCCCCAGTTGGTTCGGTCAGCTGCTGGAGGTCCTTTCGCTCGAGGGGCACGACGTGATCGAACGGGGCTCCGGCCGGGTCACCATCCGCCAGCAGCGATTCAAGCGGTATCTTATCGAGGGCCAGACGGTGACCCGCCGCGAATGGGTGGCGGTGCACTACGAATCGCTCGCGGAGGCGCTGCGCAGCCAGGTGCACACGCTCGACAGCGAGCACGCGGACTTCCTGGATGTCGTCCAGCATCTCGCGCAACTGCGGCACATCGAACTGCTGATTGACCCGGATCGCGGGCCGCCGAGGGTCACGGAGGCGGCGGGGTATCTCGCGGACGTGCACAGTTGGGCGCAGCAGGGGCGAGTCGAAGGCAAGGTCTATGCGGAGGAAGAGTTGCGCCAGGCGCTCGACGCGCTCAACGCAGGCGATGGGACGCTGACCTTGCGACAGATCGCGGAGGCGAAGCGCCGGTTGCGCGAATCGCGGTTGCCGGAGATTCAGCGGATCCAACGGTTCGTGAAGCGCCGCGCGGTGAGCCTGCTGGATATGGTGCGCCGCCGGCGCGCGTGGGTCGAGGACGTCATGACGGCGGTCCGCGAGAGCCCAGAACCTCTCGAGCAACAGGCGCGATGGCTCCACGGCGTCGCCGGTCTGTTGCAGCGAGCGCCGTTCCAGGAGCCGCCGTCGTGGCTGCTCGCGGCGCGCCAGCAGGTACAGGCGACTCACCTACTGATCGCTCGTGAACAGGACGCGGTGCGCCAAGAGCAGCTGCCGGCCGACGCGCTGCGCCGCGCGCGCGAGCTCGAGGCGGCGTTCGCAGATGTGGCCGCACGGATGCGCGACATGGCCGACTGGCTCGAGGAGACGACGGGATTGACGCGGGAACCGCACGACTGGGTGGGAGCGCTTCGACGAGCTGCCAACGCGCTGACCGCTGCGGGCCGTGCGGGGTTGCGGCGCGCCGATGCCTTGAGCGCGGTCCTGGCCCTCATGTGGCAGACCCGCGAATTTCATCCACCGAGGTTCCGCGGCTTGTTGATCAGTCGGTTGCAGCCGCTCGCTGGTGCATTGGAGGGTTTGGCGGAGGATGTCCGAGCGCGCGACGCCGCGGTCGAAGCGGTCTATGCGGGACAACCCAAGCCGCGGTCGCTGGAGGCTGCGGTCGAAGATCTCCAGCGCCGGGCGGCTGAGCGGAAGGCGGCGCCGCCACGATCATCGTTGCACGAGGCCATTCGCCGCAACCTCGTGACGCTGCAAGAGGCGCTGAGCTCGCTCTGGCGCTCCGGCGGAACCACGGTCGCGGTCGTCGGGCTTGTCATCGGACTGAGCGCCTGGGTGTGGCTCGGCTCGGCGGACCTCGACGGGGCGGCGTGGGGGCTGCCGGCGGTGCTGCT
>CAYJWO010000108.1:0-4369 GCA_964373825.1 uncultured Planctomycetales bacterium | reverse complement strand
GGGTAACCGAACTTGCTGGGGTACTCCCGCTTGCCGGTGCCGACCACGAGCACCTTAGCACCCTCTTCCCGCAGGCGGTAGTAAGGGTACCACACCTCCTGGTCCTGGTAGAGCTGCTCGACGAGAATAGCGATGCGCTTGCCGTGAAGTCCCATGGGATGAGAGTAGCTTAACTGAGCTGAGCGGCTGCGTCAACCTGCGGGCTTACGGCAGCTCGCGCCAGGAAATGAGGCTGGTACGGAAACGGTTGGAAGGACCGTCATCATCCGCCAACGCCGCGTCGTAGTGCACCTCAGCGCTCCCCGAGAGATTGACCGAGCGGGCAATGACGGCGCCGAAAATCTCCGCGTTCCCGCTGATCCGGATATCGGCTTGCGGGCCGTACACCGCCCCGTAGAACGTGGTGGAACCCGTCAACGTACCTTCTTCCAGGGTCGCCTCGCCCGAGGAGGCGATGAGGAACTGCATTTGGGTGGGATCATCAACCACCCCCACGGTGGAGTTGCCGCGGGCGATGAGCTGGCCGGTCAGGTACACGGTCACCTCCCCGCTGGCGGTCAGCGCCCCTCCGCCCTGGATGGTGAGGTCGTGATAGCAGTGGGTCCCCGGCTGGAGCGTGACCGTGGTTTGCGCGCTGATCGTCTCGTCCTCGCAGGACAATGCTGCGGGCACCTCCACCGCGGGGAGCGCAAACAGCTCAGTTTGCGCGAGGACCTTGGGGTCGCCCGTGATGTAGTTCGGGTCGTAGCCCGACACGACGCTGGTCGGGTCCTCCACGCCGGGCCCCACGGCCACCTGGCCGTCAATGAAGACGCTGCCGCTCACCGCCACCCCCCCGAGCGTGGTCGCGTTGGTCCCGATGTCGCCATGATGGTCCGCGTTGTAGCCGGGGGCGTTGGGGTCATCCTGGTACGGACCGTCACGGGAGTCGTAACTGTCCGTGATGACGTTGCCGCCGACGGTCATAACGTCGTCGCCGAAGAGGGCGAACTGGAACACCGATTCCGGCGTCAGCTGGAAGACCCCCTCCAGGTTGCGTTGTTCAGTGGACGCGATCCCAAGGGAGGTCACCCGCTCGAGCAGCGCGCCCGGGGCATCGGGATTGACCGTCACCGTGTAGGTCCCAGTCAACAGCGCTTCGGTTGTGAGGTCGTCGTCGGTTCCGGCGATCTCGAGATTCTTCGCCGCCCGGTCCAATCCCGCCTCCGCGAGCTGGAAGGCTGCATGCTGGAGGACGCGCCGCTCGCTCACTCGAGCGTCGGTAGCACCCCGTATGAGCATACCGAGAGAGAGACCGGTCAGCAGCGTCAACGTGCTCAGTGCGGCAACAAAGACGAACCCTCGATGGTTCATCCCACCACCTGCCGCCGGCGATGCCGGCTCCGCGCAACACCACCTCGGCTGCACACACGAAGACGAACATCATCCCGGCATCGCCCCGGCCGGGCCACCACTCTCTGGCATCCAATCGGCCGTGGCCCGCACAGCGGGCCTGCGGCAGGTGGTAGGATCATGGACCCTCCTTAAAAGACAACACGAACCCTCGGCTGAGGGCTCGTGCATGGCTGCGGGGCCGTTTCCCGCGCTACCATAAGTCTATCTGATCGAAGAGGCGCCCGGCAAGTTCACCGGGTCACGAGGAGGATGAGCTTGGTCACGCTCCACGCAATCAGGCCGCAGATGGGGAATGTGAGAATCCAGGCGGTGACAATGTTGCGGGTCACCCCCCACCGGACGGCGGAGAACCGCCGCGTCGCCCCGACCCCCATAATGGCGGTGCTGATGGTATGGGTCGTGCTCAGCGGGATGCCGAACACCGAAGCGAGGACGATCGTGAGGCCCGCCCCGGTCTCGGCGGCAAATCCATGGACCGGCTCCAGTTTCGTCAGCCGCATCCCCATGGTGCGGATAATCCGCCACCCGCCCACCGCGGTGCCCAGCGCCATCACCAGCGCACAGAGCGCAATGACCCACGGCGACACATGGAACTCCGGGATGAGCCCGCCCAGCAGCAGGACGAGCGTAAACGTCCCGATGAACTTCTGGCCGTCGTTCGAGCCATGGCTAAACGCCATCAACCCGGCCGAGAAGATTTGCAGCTTCCCAAAAATGCGTCGTACCGTCGCCGGCGCGGCCCGGCGGAAGAGGCGGTAGATCGCGGCCATCAGCAGCAGTCCGCCGCCGAACCCCAAGAAGGTCGAAAAGAGAATCCCCAGGAGCACCTTCCGCCATCCAGCCCAGAGCAGGACCTCCGGGCCGGCGGCGGCCAACCCGGCTCCCGTCAACCCAGCAATGAGCGCGTGGCTTTCACTCGTCGGCAATCCCCGCCCCCACGCGAGCGTGCTCCAGGTCACAATCCCCACCATGGCGGCCGCAACGGTGTACACGGTGATGCTCTCCGGACGAACGATCCCCTTACCGATCGTGGCCGCGACGGCGGTCCCGCAGAAGGCACCGACGCCGTTGAGCAGCGCGGCCAGCATGACGGCGCGCCCTGGCGAAAGGACGCGCGTCGAGACGACCGTCGCAATCGCATTGGGGGAGTCGGTCCAGCCGTTGACGAACTCGGCGGCGAGCACCAACGCGAGGACGGCGAGGAGCACCGGGGTGAGTTCCATGCGCTCAGGCGTGCTTCAGGATGATGCCTTCGAGCGTCACGGCGACGTCCTCGCACTTGTCCGTCGCCTCCTCGAGCAGGCCGTAGAGCTCACGCCACTTGATGACCATGAGCGGGTCGTAGCGGCCGTCGAACAGGTCCGCGAACGCCTGCCGCAGGAGCCGATCCCCGACATTCTCCAGCCGGTTGACCTCGACACAGTGGCGCATGAGCGCTTCGCGCTTCAGGTGCCGCAACATGTCGATCGCCCCGTGGAGCTCCTCGACTTGCTGCTGGATCACCTTAGCGATCTCCCGAGCCGCGGGCATGATCTGGTCCACTTTGAAGAGGATGAACCGCTCGGTCACGGCCTCCATGAGATCCATCACGTCATCGAGGCATGTCGCCAGGGCGTGGATGTCCTCGCGGTCGATCGGAGTAATGAACGTGCGGTTGAGCTTCTCCATCAGCTCGTGCGTCAACTGGTCGCAGTCATGCTCCAAGCGCTCCAGCTGCTTCGCCTTCTCGGTCAAGACACTAAACTGCTCGGTAGCCTCCACGAGGAGCTGCGCTCCGGCTCGCAGCAGCTGCACCGCCTGCGCGAAGAGGTCGAAGAACCCTTCCTCCCTCGGAATCAACCGCCAGGCCATCTCTGGACTCCTCTCTGCTCGACCCGCTCAGGGGCACAGGATAAGTTTGCCGAAGACGTCGCGGCCCAACATCCGCTCCTGGGCGCGGCGCGCATCCCGCAGATCCAGCACGGTATCCACGACCGGAGTGATCTGCCGCGACGCCACGAGCTCCATCACGCGGTCCAGCTCGGCGCGCGTGCCCATCATAGCGCCCAGGATCGAGAGCTCCCGCGAGAACACGTACCGCAGGTCCAGGGGCACGCTGGGCCCGCTCGTCGCCCCGCACGTCACCAACCGGCCGCGCCGAGCGAGCGCCCGCAGGCTGCGCTCCCACGTCTGCGGCCCGACGTGCTCGAAGACGACGTCCACGCCGTGGCCGCCCGTGAGATCCCGCACGCGCGCTTCGAAGTCTTCCCGCGCGTAGTTGATGACGACGTCCGCGCCGAGCGCCTTCGCCTTGGGAATTTTCGCGTCCGAACCGACCGTCGTGTAGACCGTGGCCTTCAGGTGCTTCGCGATTTGGATCGCCGCGTGGCCAACACCGCTGCCGGCCGCGTGGATCAACACGTGCTCGTTCGCTTGGAGCTGAGCGCGCCCCACGAGCATGTGCCAGGCCGCCAGGAAGACCAGCGGGGCGGCGGCCGCGGTTTCAAACGACACGTCGGGGACTAGCGGGATCGTCTCGCGCGCGTTGGCGCACACCAGCTCCGCATAGCCGCCGTCGGTGGCGGCCCCGCGAATGCCATAGGACCGGCAGAGGTTATCGCGGCCGCTGTGGCACGCGGCGCACGCGCCGCAGCTCAAGCCCGGGGCGAGGACGACGGGTTGGCCGGCAGCGATCCCGACGACGCCCGGTCCCACCCGTTCGACGACGCCGGCCACGTCGCAACCGGAGATGTGGGGCAGCGCGATCCGGTAGGCGGGGATGCCCTGGCGAATCCAGAGGTCCAGGTGGTTCACCGAGCAGGCCTTCACCCGGACGAGGATTTGGCCTTCCCCGATCGCCGGCTCCGGGACGTCTGCATACTCCAGGACCTCCGGGCCGCCGTGCTGTCGGAAGACAACCGCCTTCATCACTGGTTCATCGGTTCACTGGTTCATCGGTTCATTGGTTCGCTCAGACTCAACCAGTGAACGGATG
>CAYJWO010000107.1:0-4386 GCA_964373825.1 uncultured Planctomycetales bacterium | reverse complement strand
GGTAGTTGTAGTTGGGCGAGCGGAGGAAGCCGAACCCATCCGGGAGGATCTCCAGCACCCCGGAGGAGAAGATGAGCCCCTCCCGCTCCGTCTGGGTCTGGAGGATCCGGAAAATCAGGTCCTGCTTCTTGAGCCCCGCGACCCCGTTGACCCCGAGATCCCGAGCCACCTTGTTGAGCTCGGTGATCCGCAACGCCTTGAGCGCCGCGAGGTCGAGCTTCGTGTCTTGGCTTGCCGTGCTCTTCTGAGCTGCTTCCATACCGCTGTCACCTGTGTTCGCGTCGCCGCGAGGCTCCGCCCGTTGTCAATCACGTCGTCCGCCAAGGCCGCCTTGGCGGCAAGATCCCATTGCGCCCTGATGCGCTGCGTGATCTCCTCCTTTGACCAGCCGTACGCCTGCGCCAACCGCCGCCGCTGCACGTCCCGCGGGGCGGTGACGACGATCACTCGATCCACCAGCCGGCGGAGCCCCGCCTCGAAGAGCAGCGGCAGCTCGAGTGCCACCACATCCCCCGACCGCCGCCACGACCGCAGCGTCCGGCGGATCTCCCGGAGCACGAACGGATGCACGATCCGCTCAAGCCGCCGCCGCCGTACCGGGTCCCGGAACACCACCACCGCCAGCCGGCGGCGGTCCACCATACCGTCCGCGCGGCAGACGCCTGCGCCGAACGCGCGCCGCACCCGCCGCCATCCCGGCGTGCCGAGTGCGATGACGTCGTGAGCGATGGCATCAGCATCGATCACCCGGGCCCCTAACCGGTGGAACATGCGCGTGACGGTGCTCTTGCCCGTCCCCGGACCGCCCGTAATGCCCAGAACCGCTGGAGGCTGGAGGGTGGAGGCTGGAGGCTGATGACGACGCCTCGAGCCTCGAGCCTCGAGCCTCGAGCGACCCGTCATATCTCAACGGGCACCAAGTCGAGCCAGTTAGGGCCGGCCTTGATCGTCACGACGAGCGGCACGGTGAGCGCCATCGCGGACTCCATCACCTCGCGCGCCAACCGCGCGAGCGGCGGCAAGGCCGCCCGCGGTACTTCGAGCACCAGCTCATCATGGACTTGCAACAGCAATCGGCCGCCCCCCCCTGCGGCGGACAGGCGCGGAGCGAGCTGCACCATGGCCCGCTTGATGAGATCGGCCGCGGTCCCCTGGATGGGGGCGTTGACCGCCATCCGCTCGCCGAACTGGCGCACCATGAGGTCCGGGCTGTTCACTTCCGGAATGTAGCGCCGCCGGCCCAGCGGCGTCTGCACGAAGCCGTCCCGCCGCGCCTTCGCGATCTGCGCGTCGAGGTACGACCGCACGCCGGGGTAGCGCTCGAAGTAGGCCGCGATGAACTGCTCCGCCTCCTCGCGGGGCAGGCCGAGCTCCTTCGAGAGGCCGTGCGGGGTCATGCCGTAGAGGATGCCGAAGTTGATCGCCTTCATCGCCTGGCGCTGCTCGGGCTGCACCTCGGCTTCCGGGATCCCGTAGATGAGCGACGCGGTGAACCGGTGGATGTCCCGCCCCTCATGGAACGCCTGGACCAGGCGGGCGTCGCCGGAGCAGTGGGCGAGAATCCGCAGCTCGATTTGCGAGTAGTCGGCGGCCATGAGCACGTGGTCGGAGCCGCCCGCGACGAACGCCCGGCGGATCGAGCGGCCCAGCTCGGTTTTCACCGGAATGTTCTGCAGATTCGGATCGCTGGAGGAGAGCCGGCCGGTGGCCGTGGCGGTCTGGTTCCAGGTCGTGTGGAGCCGCCCCGTCGCCGGATCGATGAGCTGCGGCAAGGCGTCCACGTACGTCGAGACGAGCTTGGCCAGCTCCCGGTACTCCATGAGCTTGCGCGGCAGCGGATGCTGGTCGGCGAGCTTCTGCAGCACTTCGCTGTCCGTGGACGGGCCGGTCTTCGTTCGCTTGACGATCGGCAGCTTGAGGTCCTCGAACAGCACGCGGGCGAGCTGTCGCGGCGAGTTGAGGTTAAACGAACCCCCGGCCATCCGGTGGAGCTCGTCGGTCAGCCGGTTGAGCGTCTCGGCCATGGTGGCCCGCAGCTGCTCTAGGTACCGCCGGTCCACGGTCACACCGCTGGCCTCCATCTCGGCAAGCAGCGCCATCAGGGGTAGCTCCAACTCCGTGTAGAGCGACGACAATCCTTGTGTGGTCAGGGCGTCCGTCAGGCGGGTATGCAGCCGCGGCAGCACGGCGACGGACCGGGCCAGGCTCTGCCGGGTCGTCGCATCCAGCGACCACGCCGCCCCATCGATGGCCGGGATGGACGGTAACCGCTCCTCCAGCCACTCATCGGCGACATCTCGGAGGCTTTGGCCGGTCCGCGCCGAATTGAGCAGGTAGGCGGCCACCATCGTGTCGCCACTCCACCCCTGGACGCCGAGGCCCAGCGGACGCAGGAGCCGGCAGACCGCCTTGGCGTCGTGGGCGAGCTTCTTCGCCGCCGGATCCTGCAGCCAGGCGGCCAGCGCCCGGCCGCCGGCATGCGCCATGGCCTCGTACCGGAGGAGGATGCAAGCGATACCAGCGGCACCATCCGTCACCGCCAAGAGGACGTCTCCGCTCGACGTTCCGATCGGCCACGCCCCCACGGCGGTCAGCGGCTGCCGGCGCAACTGATCGGCCAGCCGCCCAAGATCCTCGGGCGCTTCGATCACGCGCGCGTCCTGGCTCGCCGGCTCAGGGGAGGCCGGGAGCTGCGCGTCCAGCCCAGCCAGGAGCCGCTTGAACTCCAACTCACGGAACAATCGCCGCAAGGCCGTTCCGTCTGGCTCCTGCACCACCAACGCGTCCAGCGTCACGTCCACCGGCGCATCCGCGTGGACGGTGGCCAGCTCGCGCGAGAGCGCGACCTGATCGCGGGCCGACGCCAGCCGCTGCCGCTGGGCCGGATCCTCGACCTCGTCCAAGCCGGCGTAGAGCCGCTCGAGGCTGCCGAACCGCTGCACCAACGCGCTGGCTGTCTTCTCTCCGATCCCCTTCACACCGGGGATATTGTCGGTGTCGTCACCCATCAAGGCCATCAGATCCACCAACCGCTGGGGCTCCACCCCGTAGCGCGCGCGCACGGCGTCCGCGTCCCACACCGGCGGCTCGCGCTGCGGGGTGTAGACTTTGATGTGGGGGGTGATGAGCTGCAAGGCATCTTTATCGGCGGTCACCAGGAACGCGGGGGTCTCAGCACTCGCCACTCGTGCGGCGATCGTCGCCAGCACGTCCTCCCCTTCATACCCTTCGCACTCGAACGTCGGAATTCGGTACGCCGCCAGCAGCCGCTTCACGACGGGCAGCTGCGCGATGAGCGGGGGCGGCATCGGCTTGCGCTGCGCCTTGTACCCCTCAAACCGGGCGTGCCGAAACGTCGGTTTGCCCGCGTCGAACGCGACCGCCAGATAGGCGGGGCGCTCTTTCTCGCGCAGGGCGTGCAGCATCATCGCGAAGCCGTACACCGCGTTCGTCGGCTGCCCATTCGCGGTGCTGAGCTGCCGGATGGCGTGGAACGCCCGGTAACACATCGCGGTGCCGTCGATCAGAAAGACCGGACGCGCCGGCATCGGTGACGTTCTGGCTGGCACGCAGCGTTGTCGGTTGGGAATCTGACGATGCGTTAGAGTGGAACTAGGGCCAGTCGCCGTGCTGCTTGGTGATGGCGTGAAAATCGCTGCGGGATTGCTCGAACGCGTCGAAGGCCTCCGACACCACCTTCCGGCGCGTGTACAGCTTGCCCTTCAGCCCCGGGTACAGCTCGAGGACGCCCAGCGCGTGCAGCCGCTCTTCGGCCCGGATGGTCCACGGATCGGCGCCATCGCCGAGCTGGTACCGCTTGAGCCAGTGGTAGACCGCCGGCTCCTTGCGCCCCATCCGCTCGTAGAGCATCGCCAGGTTGGCGTGCGCCGGCAGGTACCCGGGGTCCACCGCCAGGGCGGCTTTATAGGCCCGCTCGGCTTCGTCCAGCCGCCCCTGCCGCTCGCGAATCACGCCGATGTCGTTCTGGGGTGCTGGGTATGACGGGTCCATGGCCGCGGCCTTCTGAAGGGACATCAGCGCTCGCGCGTCGTCTCCCTGCTCCTGGGCTTCGAAGCCCTGGAGGCGATACCCGATAGCTTCCTCGCGGAGGGTGCCTGCGACAGCACCGGACATTGGAATGACAACCAGGCAGGTGATACCGGCCGACACGAACGGTCTGAGGGCCCTCATGAATGGCGATCGCGGGTACTGTAGCATGACTGTGGTGTGCTCGTCAAGCGTCACGCAACTGCTTCATCCGGCTGAAGGCTCAAGGGTGAAGGCCGAAGGCTCCTCTGCAACCAGCCTTCAGCCTTCGGCCTCGAGCCAGATCATTTAACGGTGACAGCACCGGTCGTGCTCGTCACGGTGATCGTCTGCTCCCGG
>CAYJWO010000106.1:2756-4401 GCA_964373825.1 uncultured Planctomycetales bacterium | reverse complement strand
CCGCCGATCTCTTCGGCGCGCGCCAGCTCATGGCGCGCCTGCGCGACTGCCACGTTACCCTGACCCGGGCCGCCGGAGGACCCCTGGAGCTCCTCTGGGGATTGGCCTGTTCGGACCGGGCGACGCGTCACTCCGCCGAGGAGCTCGTGCAGGAGGCGCAGGTCAACCTCAATCGGATGGCCTCGTCACGGTAGAAGGCGCGAGATGAGCGGACATCTTGAGGACGAGGAGTTGCCCTACGAGGAGGAGCCGAAGCCCTGGCGGGCCCCCGTCGTGTGCCCCCGGTGCCACGGCACCAACACGCAGTTCGTCAGCCTCCGGTACGAGGACTCGGTCTACGCCTGCGAGCTGTGCGGCATCGAGTTCGAGGTGGAGGAGTAGGTTCCGATGGACCGCAAGCCGCCGTCCATGACGTCCTGCCCGAGCGGGCGCGAGCTGGAGGCCTACGCGTGGCACCAGCTCGCCGGAGCGCGCCGCGACGACATCGAGCTCCACGTGCCGTCGTGCACGTCCTGCCTGCACGTCCTGGCGGCACTGAACCACGTCCCCAGCCCTGAAGAGATCATCCGCGGTGGGCGCCGCAGCGCTTGGCGCGCGTTCGTCGCCTGGTGGCAACGCCTCCTGCGCTGGTAAACCTCTCGACGACCCTCAGCCCAGTCCGCTCCATCGTGGACGAGCGATGGCGGCTCACCCCGGAACATGAACTGCAGGTGGGGGTGCGCGAGGCCGGCTCGCGATGGCGCTGGCGGCATCTCAACGCGACCCTGACGAGTACTTCCGCCCACGCCCTGACGATCGCCCTCCAGCAGCGCGGCCAGGACGGGCGCCTCACCTCCCAACGCGTGGCGCTCTCCGGTCGATGGCAGGCGGATCGCCACAACCGCCTGACGTTCCTGGTCGCCAAGGCGGATGGCACCGTCGATCGACTGACATTCGCCGGCGCCTGGGAGAGCGACGGCCAGGAGCTGCGCTATCAGTACGCGCGGCGGGATGGGACCGAGCGCATCATCGGCCGGCACGCGCTCGCGTTCGCCGGCGCGTGGGAACTCTCTCGTGCCACCCGTCTCATCTACCGCCTCGAAGGGGCCACGGATTCCGCCTTCGTCTTCCGGGCGGCCGTACGCACCCCGAGCCTCAACGCTCGCGACGGCCGCATCGTCTATGACGTCGGCGTGGAGCTCTCCCAGCACCGCCGGGTGCGCCGGCGCGTCACACTCTTCGGCGTCTGGAAGCTGCACCGAGACCTGTCCGTTTCGTTTGAAGCCTCCCGCCCGCGCGGCCGTCGGCTGAGCCTCCGGTTCCAGGGGACGGTGGCACTCACCACGCGGGACGCCGTGACCATCGCCCTGTGGGATCAGGATCGCCGAGCCTTGGGGCTGTCGGTCACGTTCGAGCGGCGATGGACCAAGGATGCTGAGTGGTTCCTGAGACTACAGCGCGCCGGGAAGGAGGCCGAGGCGATGGCCGGTATACGCGTGCGGTTCTAACACAGGCGTTCCGATGCCAGAGTTTCCCGTCTCTCCTGAGAAGCGCGCAGCACTAGACGCCTTGATGCGCCGGCTGGGTGTTCGCGAGGAGGAGCTCAAGGAGCAGTTCATCCGCTCCAGCGGGCCGGGCGGGCAGCGCGTCAACAAGGTGTCGACGT
>CAYJWO010000106.1:0-2656 GCA_964373825.1 uncultured Planctomycetales bacterium | reverse complement strand
CAGTTCATCCGCTCCAGCGGGCCGGGCGGGCAGCGCGTCAACAAGGTGTCGACGTGCGTCGTGCTACGCCATCGGCCCAGCGGGCTGGAGGTTCGTTGCCAGCGGGAGCGGTCGCAAGCGCTCAACCGGTTCCTTGCGCGCCGGCTACTGCTGCAACGGCTGGAAGCGCAGCGGCTCGGGGCGCTGAGTGCTGAGGCGTCGCGGATCGCCAAGCGGTACCGCCAAAAGCGGCGGCGTTCGCGCCGCACCAGGGAGAAACTCCTGCGCCTCAAGCGGCTGCGCGCCGAGACGAAAGCGCTGCGTCGACCAGTCGAGCCGGGCAGCACCTCAATTTGACACGGAGCGGAGCCGGGCCTCCTCCGGGATCGCTTCGCGGCAGCGCTAGACCACTCCGGGCGGCGGGTCCTGTCAGGGCACTCGCTCGCCGGACCGCGCGGGCCGCCGGGAGGCCGCTAAAGGTCACCCGCCAAATCAGGACACGACCCTGGTGACAGTCACCGATCGCGCACGCTACAATACGGATCCAACCTAGGAGGCACCCATGCCGCGGTCTGTCGCGTGGTGGAGTGGAGCGTTCATGATGCTGTGGAGTGGATTGGGATGCTCGTCCGCCTCGGCGGAGGACAAGCATCCGCAGGCCATCCTGGAAACGACCAAGGGCCGAATCGTCATCGAGCTCTATCCGGCGGAGGCCCCCAAGACCGTCGCCAACTTCATCAAGCTCGCCACGGACGGCTTCTACAACGGGGTGATCTTCCACCGGGTCATCCCCGACTTCATGATTCAGACTGGCGATCCGACCGGCACAGGGACCGGCGGGCCCGGCTACGCGTTCGAGGACGAGATCTCACCCCGCCTGCGCCATGACGGTCCGGGGGTGCTGTCCATGGCCAACCACGGCCCGAACACCAACGGCAGCCAGTTCTTCATCACCTTAGCACCAACCCCATGGCTCGATGGCAAACACACCATCTTCGGGCGCGTGACGGAGGGGCAGGCGGTGGTCGAACAGATCGTGGCCGCCCCTCGCGATGCGCGCGACCGTCCAGTGGACAACATCGTCATGACCACCGTCACGGTGGTTGAGTAAGCGAGGCCAGTCGGCATGGTGATCGGCGCGCTCTTCCTCCTCTTCGGCGTCCTCATCCTGCTGCTGCCGCAGATTCTGGTGGCCCTGGTCGCGGCGTTCTTCATCGGGATCGGGATGACGCTCATGGCGGTCAGCTGGCGCTTCCGGCGGATGCGCCGGCACGCCGGGTCCCACTGGGCGAGCTGGATCGCACGCTGGTGACGGCCCCCTCGATGTCACGCGGGCGAGCGCGCGTGCTCGTTGTCTACAAGAAAGACGCCTACCAAACCTACCTGCAGGAGCAGCAGGATTCCCGGCTCCTGCACCTCCAGCAGCTGCGCCATCCTGACGTGCTGGAGCTGGAGCAGGCCCATGGGCGGCATACCGCAGCACTCGAGCGGATCGTCCAAACACTCCGCCGGGCCCCGGTGACGTATGACCTGGCGCACCGTGCTAGCCTGAACGTCCGACGCCGGTATACCCTGGTGGTGTCCGTCGGAGGCGACGGGACGTTTCTGCACGCGGCACGCAGCCTGCCCGAGGTACCCCTCCTGGGCGTCAACGCCGATCCGCAGCGCAGCGAGGCGGTCTTTTGCGCCGCCACCGCCGGAACGTTTCGCGCCCACCTACAGCAAGCGCTGGCCGGACGGTTGGACGCGCTGCGCTTGCCCTGGCTGACCCTCCATCTCAACGGCCGCCGGCTGCCCTACCGGGCGCTCAATGACGTGTTGGTCGTCCATGACGATCCGGCCACCATGAGCCGCTACCGGCTGCAGGTAGGCGCTCGGGAAGAGCTGCAAAAGAGCTCAGGGCTCTGGGTGGCGACGCCGGCGGGCTCGAGCAGTGCGGTGTACGCGGCGGGGGGGAGGCGGCTGTCTTGGCGGGCCAGGGCGTTCCAGTACCGGCCGCGCGAGCTCTACCGGGGGCGGCTCAGCCGCCCGCGGCTGCTCGGCGGGATCCTCTTGCCGCGCGACCGCGTGCGGGTGACCTGGTTGATGCGGCGGGGGGTGGCGTGCGTGGATGGGCCGCACGTGCGCGTCCCCCTGCGGTTCGGCGATACGCTCGAGGTGCGGCTCTCGCTGGCCAACCCCTTGCGCGTCCTGGGGCTTCAGCGCCGATAACAACACCCCGCCCCGGCCGTACGGCCGGGGCGGGGTTTCGACCGATGGAATCGATCCGACTACGCCTTGGTGACGTTTGAGGCTTGCGGTCCCTTCGGCCCTTGGGTGATTTCAAACTCCACCGTCTGGCCTTCTTTTAAGGACTTGAAGCCATCGCCGCCGATTGCAGAGTAGTGGACGAAGACATCCTTCGACCCATCTTCCGGGGTGATGAACCCATACCCCTTCTGGTCGCTGAACCACTTCACTGTGCCCTTCGACATATCACGAACACCTCCCTTCCGCTTGCGCTAACAAAAACGCCGCGTAGCAACCCCATCGGTTGCCTTGCGGCGTTCCCTCAAAACCGTTGCTGGTCTGACTTGGCCGCGCCAGTCGTTCGGCGCGTGACGTCCGGACGAACAGGTTAATGCGTACAACCTCTTGCGCGCTGCAGCTTCATAACCCCAAGGTTTCCAAGATCAGA
>CAYJWO010000105.1:0-4430 GCA_964373825.1 uncultured Planctomycetales bacterium | reverse complement strand
GCCAAGGTGTGGCGGGCACTTGGCATCACATACTTCAGGGGCGAGTCCTACGTCTACCTGGTCCTCATGATTCTGCCGCTCTTCGGCCTGGCGCTCATCTGGACGCTGTGGGGCCATTACCGGGAGCTCGCTGCCGCTGCTCGACGTACTTCATGTAGCTGAGCAGCTGGTAGGCGCCCGCGAACCACGCCACAATGAATCCTAGCGTGCCATCGCGGAACCCTTGCTTGCTCACGTAGCTGCGCACAAACCTGTCCACCATCCGCCAGAGCGCCTTCCCGGCCGGCACCCGCCGCCCTGACGCCACCCACTTCTGCGCTTCGAGCGTCGTCTGCCGGTTCATCTTCTCCACGAAGTCGGTCAGATCCCGATAGGAGTAGTGGACGAGATCGCCGCGCAGCTGGCCGCAGGGCCGATCGGACAATCCGCGCGGATGGACCGCCGCCTCCTCCCATTGGAACACCGACCGCTTGAAGAGCTTCAGCTGGGCGCTGGGATACCATCCGCCATAGCGCACCCAGCGGCCGCCGATGTGGTTGCGCCGCGGCATCGCGTACGTCTCATACGGCGGTGTCCCGCGGAAGAGCTCCTGGAGCTCCCGCGCCAGCTCCGGGGTCACGCGCTCATCCGCGTCGAGGCTGAGGATCCACTCGAAGCGCGCTTGCTGAGCCGCCCAGTTGCGGTGGCGGCCCTCGATGTCCATCTTCCGATGCAGAATCCGAGCCCCCAGCGACTCGGCGATGCGCGCGGTGTCGTCGGCGCTCTCGTCGTCGATGACCAGGCGCTCCCCCGCCCACGAGACGCTGCGCAGGCAGTCGGCGATCCGTGTGGCCTCGTTGCGCGCGAGGATTACGACGGAGAGCGGGATCGGCTCTGCCATTGCGTCTCCAGTTGGGCGTCGTCCACCGCGGCCACGACGTCCGCCCTGTGGCACCAGCGGAGCCGCGCCATGAGGCACCCCCACCGGTCGTCGGGGGCCACGATGATGTCGAACGGCTTCTTGCGGCGACGGAGCACCATCCCCGCCGCGGCAAGTGTTGGCAGGGTGCTCGGGATGCGGTTCAGGTGCACGTCCGAGTGCGCCACCAGCCCCACCGAGCCGAAGACGGCGTCGCTGGGTAGCGCCGGAAACGCCCCGTACGCATAGACGTGCGTCCGCCGCCTCGCCCATCGGACCAGCGTCTCCAGCCACCGGTGGAGCGCCTCAGACCCGAGCGGCAGCGGCTCAAAATGCGGCCACGCGATGCGCAGGCGTCGGCCCCAGCGGTCGTTGCACCACCGCTGGTTGGCGGTGAACAGCGTTTCCCGCTCCGGCATCGCCCGGACCGTCTGGTGCTCCGCATGGTAGACGTAGGCGCCCTCGGCCACTAGGCACCGGTAGCCCGCGGCTTGCACGCGCATCGAGAGGTCCTCGTCCTCGAAGAAGATCGTGTTCACCTCTTCGCTGAACCCCCCCACGCGCTCGAACGCCTCCCGGCGGACCATCAGGCAGAACCCGATGCCCATCCCGATTTCTGACACGCGCCCCTGGAAGCGCTTGAACAGCTCGGCGGCGTGCGCCGCGAGGGTCACTCCGGGGGCCGGCCGGCAACCGAACGTGCTGCTCTGCGGGTTGATCAGGCCGGCGTCCGGGAAGCGTTCGGCGATGTCCAACATCTCCCGCAGCCAGCCCGCCGTGAAGCGCAGGTCGTTGTTGAGGAGGCACACGTACGGGGCGCTGGATTCGCGCAGGCCGCGGTTCATGCCACGGGAGAAGCCCTCGTTCGTCTCGTGCTGGAGCAGGCGGACCTCCTGGATCATCCTCGACGGCCGCACGGACCGCAGAAACTTCCGGACGGACGGCTCGCTGCCGTTGTCCACGATGAGCAGGCGCGCGGGGACATCCACCGTCTCGAAGAGGCTCGCAAGACAGGGCTGCGTCTCCTCGAGGTGGTTCCAGCTCAACAGGACGAGGTCGCACCGGGGTGCGGCACTCATTCGATGACGTCCATCGCCGCGTACGGGTGGTCCCGCAGCACCTCCGGCAGATCCGCCGGGTCCTGCTTGACCACCCGCGGGAACTTCGGGGGATCGACGGGGTTGAGATTGGTCATCGCTCGGTCGCGCGCCCACGCGAGCCACACGCGCTCGTACCAGTCCTCCGGAATCTCATGCGCATGGCTGAAGGTGCGCAGCTTCTCGTACATCTTCGCCGGCCGTCGGGCGTAGGAGAAGTGGTAGAAGACCGCGCGGTCCGGCGGGATATGGTAGACGGAGCCCCAACTGTTGGTCTTGTTGTTGCCGGTAAACCGGGCCGGCCACGGCACCGGGACGGCGCTCTTGCCCAGCCGCGACCATGCGGACAGCCGAAAGATGCGCCGCGGCATCCAGGTGAGCTCCTCCGCCGTGATCCGGTACCGGAAGCTGCGCCAGAAGGTGTGGCACTTGATGATGAACTGGCCGGCCTCCGGGTGGGCGGCCATCTCCTGCCGGACGGCGTCCAGGTGGTCCCGCCGGTAGACTTCGTCGCCGTCCACCAGGAAGTAGTGCCGCAGCCCGTCGCGGCGGCAGAGGGTGACACCCGCGTTGCGATGGGCGAGCTCCGACGTCCATCGGCCCTTGACGAGCGTGAGGCACGGATGGCTGGCTGCGAGCTCCCGCACGATCCGCTCCGTCTCGTCGACGGCGGCGAACTGCGTTCGGGCGTTCGGGTTGTACGCCGTGTAGGGGGCGTCGGCCAGCAGCACGTAGACGCGGTCGACCCAGTCGTACACGGACCGGATGGAATAGGCGAGATACTCCTCTTCGTTGTACACGCAGTAGACCGCGCCGATGCTCATCCCCCCACCTGCCAGTCCCGCCGCGTCGTGCGGCGGGCGCCACCACGCCGCGTGAGGAGACGTTTCGTGAACAGCGCGCGCATGCGGGAGTTACGCTTCAACGCGCGCTCCCGGGCCCTGGCTTCGTCAACGCTCCCGAGGGCTTCGTAGCCGACTAGGCGCCATGGGCCACGGGACGCCGTGTAGGGACTCGCCCCGGCGGCGTGTTGGCCCAGGCGGCGCGGGACGTTGGTCGTCCAGCCGAGGTAGAACCGCTGATCCCGCGCACTCTGCAGCAGGTAGACGTAGGCCTGCCGCAGGCTCGCCGCGCCGCCTGACCTGGCAGGTGGGGGGATCATCGTGTCGCTCGGGCCGGGTTCCCGGCGGCCCGCTCGCTCCAACGCGGGCTCGCCGAGGAACCCGACCCTCCAGGCTAGCATCGAGCGCATGATGAGGGGAGTCATTGGGTCGCTCCTGCCGCCACCCACCGTCCGGCCAGGGCCCGGTCGCACGCCTCCAGGACGTCGGCGGGCTCGATCGTGGTCAGGCAGGCCCGTTCATAGGGGCACGGGGGCAGTCGAAATCGGTGGTAGCACGGGCGGCAGTGCAGGTCCGCCTTGTACACGACTTGATGCTTCGCCGCCCGCGGATACGGGCCGTAGACGTTGGGATCGACCGGACCGAAGATCGACACGGTGGGCACCCCCTGGCTGGCGGCGATGTGCACCGGCCCCCCGTCGTTGGAAATCACCAGGTCGCAGCGCGCGATGAGTGCCGCGAACTGCCCCAGAGTCGTCTGGCCGCTCAGATCCACCGCCCCCGCCCCGATGGCCCGGGCGATGTCTCCGCAGACGTCCCCGTCGCTGCGCTCACCCATCACGAAGATCGCCGTGTGGTGCTGGCGGATCAGTGATCGGCCGACGTCAACAAACCCCTCCTGCGACCACCGGCGGAACTGTGCCTGCACGCCCCAGCTCACCCCGCCTGCCGGCACCAGCCCCACAATCGGCCGGTCGGGCGCGACGGGATGCCGTGCGAGATGCCGCGTGACCGCCTCGCGGTCCTCCTCGGTGGTGACCAGCTCGAGCTGAGGGTCTCGGAGATGCATGCCGATGGCCGTGAGCAGCCTGGCGTAGTGCTCTACGACGTGGTCCCCCTGGTAGCCGCTGGTGCGTATGCGATGCGTCAGAAACCGGCCGCGGCTGCGGAAATCGAATCCGATGCGGCGGGGCACCCCCAGCCATGCCAGGAGGAAGCTGTACCGCTCTCCCAGCGAGAGGTCAATCGCGAGCTGGAACCGCCGCCGCCGGATCCGCGCGAGCAGCCGCCACAACTCCCGCGCCGCGGCCAGCCGTCGTCGCCGCCAGAGGGCGACGAACTCATCCTTCTCGTAGACAAACAGCTCGTCGAGGCTCGGGTTGCGCTGCAGGATGGCTTCCGTCCGTCCGTTGCACAGATAGGCCAGGTGGGCGCTCGGGAACGCCGCGCGCAGGCTGCGCACGAGCGGCGTCGAGAACAGCACGTCCCCGATGCCGAAGGGGTTGACCACGAGGATGCGCGCCACGTCCGTCATGCCAGGTAGCGATCAAGTGTTTGCGCGACCTCGTCGACGCCGATCGCCTCCATCGCCGG
>CAYJWO010000104.1:0-4445 GCA_964373825.1 uncultured Planctomycetales bacterium | reverse complement strand
GGGTGGCTTGGTCGGCGTACTCGAGGTGGCTCCCGACGGGAATACCGGAGGCCAGACGGGTGAGCTTCAGGCCGTTCGTGCGGATGACCTTGGACAGGTACGAGGCGGTCACTTCCCCTTCCTTGTCGGCGTCGGTGGCCACGATCACCTCCTGGACACCGCCCCCGGCGAGGCGCCGGCGCAGCTCGTCGATCTTCAAGAGCTCCGGCCCGATGCCGTCCAGCGGGGCGATGGCGCCGAGCAGCACGTGGTAGAGGCCGCGGTACGCCCCGGTTTTTTCGATGGCGAGGACGTCCTTCGGCTCCTCGACGACGCAGATGACGCTGGTGTCGCGCGACGGGTCGGTGCAGACGAGGCACCGGGCCTCCTCCGTCAGGTTGAAGCAGAGCTCGCAGAACCGCACGCGCTCCTTCACGTCGGCGACCGCCTGGGCCAGGCGCTGGACTTCATCCCGGGACGTCCGCAGGAGGTAAAACGCGATGCGCTCGGCCGACCGCGGGCCGATCCCCGGCAGCCGCTCCAGCGCCTCGATGAGCCTCGTAAGCGTGTGGGCGTAGGTGGTGGGCATTAGGCTGGGCTCGGCGGAGGCGGCGATTCCAGCACGGTCGCGTTGAACAGCCGGACGATGTCGTGCACCATCGGCGGGACGGGCGCCGAGGGGGCGGACGGTGCGGCGGCCGGGATCAGCTCGGCTTCCGGCAGCGCGGTGTAGGCGATGCGCAGCGGCTGGCCGCTGAGCTCCTCGAGGAGCTGCTCAATGAGCCGGCGATGGTCCTGCTGGCTCAGCACTTCCTGGTGGAGCGCTGAGCCGCTCACGCCGACGGTCAGGATCCCCTGCGAGAACTCCAGCGGTTTGGCATCCGCCAGGTAGGCGGCCAGCGACATCTTGCGCTCGCCCAACCGCTCCAGGAACGCCGGCCAGATCGCCGCGACCGCCTCCGGGGCGACCATAGCGACGGGAGCTTCCCGACGAACCGGTACGACCTCAGCCGATGACGCCTTCGACGCTGCCGCGGCAGGGGGCGAGGCGGGTTTCACGGAGGGCACGGCCTCGGCTGGACGCGGAGTACCACCGCTCAGCTGCTCGAGCTGGCGTCGAATCGCGTCCAGCGACTGCCACTGCTCCCGGGTGGCGAGCTTGATGACGGCTAACTCCAGCACCGTCTGGGCCATGGAACTGCGCCGCATGAGGTCGGCGGCTCCCGCGAGCAGCTGGAGTGCAAAGAGCAGCTCCTGGGGATCAATCAGGGAGGCCTGCGCGCGCAACGACTCGAGCCGTTCAGCCGGCTCGTCAACGAGCCGGGCGGCCAGTGCGGCCTCATCCGGCCCGCCGGCGACGCTGCGCACGACAAGGAGGTTGCGCAGGTGGTGCAGGAGGCTGGCCAGCAGCTGGGCCGGTTCCTTGCCCTGGGCGAGCTGCTCGCGCAACCGCTCCAGCGACTGGGCGGGCTGGCGCTCAAGAATCGCCTGCGCCCACGCGGCCAGCGCCTCGGCGCCCACCACCCCCAGCAGCTCGGTGACGGCGGCCTCGGTGATCGGCCCGTCGCTGAAGCTGGCCAGCTGCTCCAGGACGACCTCCGCGTCGCGCAGGCTGCCGTCGGCCGCCCGCGCGATGGCGTAGAGTGCTGGCTCATCGATCTTCAGCCGTTCGCCCTTGGCGATGCGCCGCAAGGCCTGCACGATGACCGCCGCGTCGAGCCGTCGGAACTCGAACCGCTGGCAGCGGGAGAGGATCGTCGGCGGCACCTTCGCGGGCATGGTCGTGGCAAAGATGAACTTCACGTGCGCCGGGGGCTCCTCGAGCGTCTTCAAGAGCGCGTTGAACGCCTCCAGGGTGAGCATGTGGACTTCGTCGATGATGTAGATGCGAAACGCCCCCGCGGTCGGGGCGAAGGCGACCGTTTCCCGCAGGCTGCGGATTTCGTCAATGCCGCGGTTGGAGGCGCCGTCGATCTCGAGGACATCAAGGCTGTGACCCCCGGTGATCTGCTCGCAGCTGCCGCACCGGTTGCAGGGGCCGGCCGATGCTCCCTGAGCACAGTTGAGGCTCTTGGCGAGGATGCGGGCCGCCGAGGTCTTGCCGACCCCGCGCGGCCCGGCGAACAGGTAGGCCTGCCCGAGCCGCTGGCTGGCCATCGCGCGGGCGAGGGTCGCCGTCACGTGGGCCTGGCCGACGAGCTCCTCGAACGTCTGCGGCCGGTACTTGCGGGCAAAGGGGACGTGGGGCATTACGATCCGCGGAGAGGCCGGGATTTGAACCCGGGAGAGGGCTTGTGGCCCCCTAACTCATTAGCAGTGAGTTGCAATCGACCAGACTCTGCCACCTCTCCAATGGTTTCCCTCCCAATGTGCCGAGCGTACGCTGCGAATCTCGACTGGTGATACGGGTTATGCGTTCCGACCAGAACCATGTACCGAGCCACCCCGGCCGCCTCGTGCAGGTAGAGGCGCCGCCCATCCTTGTGTGGGGTCGGCGACAACCCGAAGGTCGCGAAGAGCCGTCGCGCCGATTGAAAGAGCGGCTTCGCATAACTCACAAAGCACATCTTCGGATAGCCGTAGAACTGGCCGTTGACACGGTAGCGATGGCGGTAGAAGCACCCGTCCGTATCCACGAGTCCCCGCAGGCAGCCGCGCTGGTACGCTGTGGCTTGCCAAATCCAGCTCGGTACGTCAACCTGCTGCGCCACCTTGTTCCCCCGCTTCATCCCGATCTGCTCAAGCCATTCCACGAGCCGGATGCTCGAGACGGTGAGATTCACGGAGTCGTCGTTCCCATCAACATACGGGCTCGCGGTCACCCCGAAGAGCCGCTGGATGAGCTGTTTCACATACTGGAGATACTCAGCTTCGTGACTCTTGTTCAGCGACACGATGACTTGATAGGCGCGAATCCCGCCATCCCCTAAGAGAATGCCGATAAACTCCGCCAGCGCTTCAGAATACTCCGGCACACGGATCGTCTTGCGCACCGCCACGCCTCTGGCGCGATACCACTCGGGCATGAGGCGAAATCGCTGCTGTGCCATCTGGCCACCCCGCCGGCGGCCTTCCGGTGTCCCCGGCGCTCCGTGGAGCGCCACTCGGCGCAATCCTCCTAACCGGGATGCGCGGGCTACGCTCCAATGGTTTGGGAGCAGCTCAATCCCATCGGGCCGTGGTACACCGGCAAGCCGGCATAGGCGGCTGAGGTGCTCTGCGCTCATCTGCCACTTCTCTCGTCGCCAATCATGGTACGTTCTCGAACACACGCCAACGGCGGTGGCCAGGGTTGCGGCGTTTGCGCCTGTCGTATGTTCGATGGCTTCGAGAAATACGCGTTGCTGCCCTCTGGAGAATCTGACGCGCATGATGAAACTTCGACCCGTCACACGCGGACGTCGGCCTTGCGCAGCAGCGCGTGGCAGTCGCCGGCGAGCACGTCGCGCGTGACGGTGAGCCGCCGGTTGAGCCGCTCGTTGGTCGTGAGGTCCACCACGGAGCCGCACGCGCCGCAGCGAGAATCCGCCGCCCCGAACACGAGGCGGGACACCTTCGCGAGGAGCAGAGCTCCCAGGCACATCGGGCAGGGCTCCAGCGTGCTGTAGACCGTCGTCTCCTGGAGCTGGTCGCCCTCCAGGGCGCTGGCCGCCTGCGTGAGGGCGATCATGACCGCATGCGCGGTGGGGTCTCGCAGGAGCTTGACCTGGTGGTGGGCGCGCGCGAGGACGCGCTGTTTGTGGACGATGACCGCGCCCACCGGCTGGTCGTGGGAGGGGAGCGCGGCCTCCGCCTCCTTCAGCGCCTCCCGCATGAACGTCTCGTCCAGCTTCGCGGTCATGGCTCACAGAAAAAACGCGCTCGCCGAGATTTGAACTCGGAACCCTCAGCTCCGCAAGCTGATGCTCTATCCAGTTGAGCTACGAGCGCTCGCACCAAGAGTCACGCGTGTGGGTACCGCTGAGCAACGGAGAGGGAGGGATTCGAACCCTCGGGCCGTCTTGTGGACAGCCACACGCTCTCCAAGCGTGCGCCTTCAGCCTCTCAGCCACCTCTCCAAGCATTCTAACCTACGTCCGCTCGCTGCCGCAAAAGGTACCGCGGAGAGGGTGGGATTCGGCGCCTCCGCTCCTCGCTCGCGCTCGTCGCTCCGGTCGGCCAGCCGCCGCTCCCGCGGGGGTCGGCGCTCCCACCACGGTCGCGCCTCCGTTGGAGCGCCTCCGGCGCGTCGCGGCTCCCTTCGAATCCCACCCACACGCGCCGACCCGATCCGTCCCCTACCTACTGTACCGTTGATGCTGAAGAGCCACGGAGAGGGTGGGATTCGAACCCACGAGACCCTTGCGGGCCTACCGCTTTTCGAGAGCGGCGCCTTCGTCCACTCGAGCCACCTCTCCAAGATGCAGATCAACGGAGGAGGCAGGATTCGAACCTGCGAGGGCCTTGCGGCCCTAATGGTTTTCAGG
>CAYJWO010000103.1:0-4464 GCA_964373825.1 uncultured Planctomycetales bacterium | reverse complement strand
CCCTGGTGGCAACATCAGGGCGAGATGGATGACCATCTCCCACCACCTGCCGGGCGCACCGGAGGTGCGCGGCGCGTGGCGCCGTGCGCCGAGGGCGCACGCCAGCAGGTGGTGGGAACAGAACTCGGCTTATCGGCCTCGGCACCACGGCGCTCCTCATGGCTTGACGCTGCTGTAGGGTGGGCGTATACTGGCGCAACACAGAGAAGAGGATACCATTGTGAGATGATGGCCGTCGCGCAGGCCCCCGCAGTGCAGTTTCAACTTCATGATCGAGACACCGGTTCGGCTCCCGTCCAGGTGGCCCGGCTGACGGAGCGCATCACGCAGCTGTCCGGGCACCTCGAAACCCACCAGAAGGACCACAGCTCCCGCCGGGGGCTCTTGAAGCTCGTCGGGCAGCGCCGAAGCCTGCTCAACTACCTCAAGCGGCACGACGAGTCCACCTACCGCCAACTCCTCGATACGCTGAAACTTCGTCGATGAGCTGGGCCGTGCGATGAGCGTGCGCGTATCCAGCCCGTTGGGGGGCACCCCCCTGTCGCTCGAGACAGGCAAGATCGCCCGGCAGGCGGACGGGTCGGTCGTCGTTCAGCAGGGCGGCACCATCGTCCTCGTGGCCGCGGTCGCCAGCGAGCGGCCCATGGATCGGCGGGGCGACTTCGTCCCGCTGACGTGCGAGTACCGCGAGCGCACCTACGCCGCGGGCCGCATTCCCGGCGGCTTCTTCAAGCGGGAAGGCCGCCCCAACGAGAAAGAGATCCTCTCGGCCCGCCTGATGGATCGCCCCATCCGGCCGCTCTTCCCGAAAGGCTTCCTGCACGAAATCCAGGTGATCGCGACGGTGCTGTCGTCCGACGGCGCCTACGATCCCGACATCCTGGCGGTGCTGGGCGGCTCCTGCGCGCTGCGGCTGTCCTCCATTCCGTTTCCCGACGCGGTCGGCGTCGTGCGCGTGGGGTGGAGCGACGGCGCGTTCGTCGTCAACCCGACGTTCCAGCAGCTCGCCGAGAGCCCCATCGACCTCGTCGTCGAAGGCACAGTCCACGGCGTCCTGTCGATCGAAGCTGGGCTGCGGGAGGTGCCAGAATCCCAGCTCGTGGACGCCATCGCGTTCGGCTACACCCAGCTGAAGACGACCATCGCGATGCAGGAGGAGCTGGTGGCGAAGGCGGGCCGACCCAAGCGCACGACCTTCCAGATCACCCAGGTGCCCGCCGGGCTCGTGGAGCGCGTGCGCGAGCTCGCCCGCCCGGGGCTCGCGCAGGTCAACCAGCCGCGGTCCAAGGGCGACCGGCACCAGGCGATCGCCGACCTGCTCGCCCGGATCACGGAGCAGCTGACCGCCGACGGCAGCGTGTCGGCGGAGGACGTGGACCTCGCGTTCCAGCGAATCGATTGGGAGGAGTCGCGCAAGGCGATCCTGGACCAGCGCGTCCGGATGGACGGCCGCGCGTTCACGCAGCTGCGGCCAATCACCTGCGAGATCGGGGTGTTGCCCCGCACGCACGGCTCCGGGCTCTTCACCCGCGGCGAGACGCAGAGCCTGTCGGTCACCACGCTGGGCACCCGGGATGACGAGCAGATGATCGAGGCGCTCGAAGGGAAGTCGTACAAGCGGTTCATGCTGCACTACAACTTTCCGCCGTTTAGCGTCAACGAGGTGCGGCCGATCCGCGGCACCGGGCGGCGGGAGATCGGCCACGGAGCCCTCGCGGCGCGGGCACTCACCCCCATGGTGCCCTCGAAAGAGGCGTTTCCGTACACCATCCGGGTCGTGTCCGACATCCTGGAATCGAACGGCTCCTCGAGCATGGCGACGGTGTGTGCTGGCTCGATGGCGCTCATGGACGCCGGCGTGCCCGTGCGGGCGGCGGTGAGCGGCGTCGCCATGGGGTTGATCAAGGACGGCGCGCACACGGCCATCCTGACGGACATCGCCGGGCTGGAGGACCACGCCGGCGACATGGACTTCAAGGTCGCCGGCACTCGCCGGGGCACGACCGCCCTCCAGGTGGACGTCAAGCTCAAGGAAGGGCTGTCGCTCGAGCTCATCCGGCAGATCCTCGACCAGGCGCACCCGGCCCGGATGGAGGTCCTCGATCAGATGGACGCGGCGATCACCACACCGCGCCCGCAACTCTCCGCGTACGCGCCGCGCATCACGGTCATCCGGATCAACCCGGAGAAGATCCGGGACGTCATCGGTCCCGGCGGCCGGATGATCCGCAAGATCATCGAGGAGACCGGGGCCACGATCGACGTCGAGGATGACGGGACGGTATCCGTCGCGTCGTCCGACGAGGCGAAAGCCTCGCAGGCGATCGAGACGATCCGGTCGCTCACGGAGGACGTGGAGGTCGGCAAGCTCTACCACGGCAAGGTCAAGCGCATCATGAACTTCGGCGCCTTCTGCGAATTTCTCCCCGGCAAGGAGGGTCTGGTCCACATTTCCGAGCTGGCCGACGCGTACGTCAACAAGGTCGAGGACGTCGTGAAGATCGGGGACGAATTCCCCGTCAAGGTCATCGAGATCGATGAGCAGGGCCGCGTGAACCTCTCGCGCAAGCGGGCGCTGAACCCCTCGGCAGGCGACGGGGAGAGCAGCAGCCGCGGTGAAGGTCGAGGCGAGGGCCGCGGCGACCATCGAGGGCCGCGACGTCCCCGGCCGGCGAAGCACCACACCTGACCCGATTCACGACAACCATGAGGACACCGCACTGGGCCCCGCGCGCCGGGGCCGTCGTCCTCGCAGCGCTCGGCGCGTTCTTCCTCCTCTGCCTGCTCACCTACGATCCGGCGGATCTCCCGCTCCTCACGTCCAGCCCCAACGACCCTCCCCGAAACCTCGGCGGTGCGGCGGGCAGCTGGGTCGGGTTGCTCGGTCGCGCCGGGTTCGGCTGGGCCTCTCTCTGGCTGCCCATCTGGTGCGCTGTGGCCGCCTGGCGGCTCTGGAGCACGCGGACGCTTGACGAGCGTCCCCTGTCGCTTAGCCTCGCCACCCTCTGCCTCCTCGCCAGCACGGCGACCCTCCTGGCCCTCCCAGCCTCCTCGCCGGCGAGGCAGACCATCTCCGGCGGTCTCGTTGGCCATCTGCTCGCGCATGCGGGGAGCTATTACCTCGGATGGATTGGCACGGCGCTGGCTGCCGGCTGCATCGGGCTGCTCTCCTGGCTCGTGCTCTACGGGCATGCCGCGCTGGTCGCGTGGGCGCAGCAAGCGGGCCAGTGGGTCGCGCGCATCCGTAAGGACGGGATCCGTCCGCCCCCCCGTCCGTCCGCCCCCCCGACGGTCGGCGGGATCGAGACGGGTAGTCGCCGGCCCGTGACCGCCGAGCGGCGCGAGGACGCACCAGCGGTGCTCGCGAGTCCGCCGCGTCCCCCCGAGGTGCAGGTTCGCCCGGCCGACGCGCCAAGCCACCGTCCGCCGGTCCCCGCGCGGCGTCCCTCATCCGGCGGGTTTCAGCTCCCATCGCTGGAGCTGCTCAACGACCCGCCGCCCATCTCCGAACGGCAGATCACGGAAGACTTGCGGGGGAACGCGCGCGTCCTGGAAGAGACGCTGCGCGAGTTCGGCGTGGAGGCCAACGTGGTGAACATCGACCGCGGGCCGACGATCACGCGCTACGAGCTGACCCCGGCCCCCGGGGTGAAGCTGACCCGCATCGTCTCGCTGGCCGACGAGCTGGCCCTGGTCCTCAAGACGACCAACTGCTCGGTGCTCGCCCCGATTCCCGGCAAGGGGCGCGTCGGGATCGATGTCCCAAATACCACGACGACGATCGTGTACGTCAAGGAGCTGCTCGCCCACGAGCGCTTCGCCCGGCACGCCTCGCCCTTAGCCCTGCCAGTCGGCAAGGACGTCTCGGGCCATCCCATCGTCGCCGATCTGCGCGACTGCCCGCATCTGCTGATCGCCGGGGCCACCGGCTCGGGCAAGACGGTGTGCCTGAACAGCCTGCTCACCGGGATCCTGTACCACGCGCCGCCGGAACAGGTGCGGTTCCTCATGATCGATCCCAAGATGGTGGAGCTCTCGGCGTTCAACCACATCCCGCACCTGATCGCCCCGGTGGTGACCCAGTCGAAGCGGGCCGCCGCCGCCCTGCACTGGGCGGTGCGGGAAATGGAGCGGCGCTACGAGCTCTTCGCGAAGCTCGGCGTGCGCAACATCGAGCTCTACAACGCCCGGGTGGCGTCCCCGCGCAACGGATCGGAAGCCGAAGACGACGACGGCGCGTTGGAGCCGCTGGCGTACATCGTCGTCGTCATCGATGAACTCGCGGATCTGATGATGGCCTCCGCCCAGGAGGTCGAGAGTTCCATCGCCCGGCTTGCACAGCTCTCGCGCGCCGTGGGCCTGCACATCATCCTGGCCACGCAGCGGCCGTCGGTCGATGTGATCACCGGGGTCATCAAGGCCAACTTCCCGGCCCGGATCGCGTTCCAACTCGCCTCCAACGTG
>CAYJWO010000102.1:0-4471 GCA_964373825.1 uncultured Planctomycetales bacterium | reverse complement strand
GCGCCTGCTCCGCAGGGGTCACCAGGCCGAGATTGCTTGCGAACGCCTGATCGTAATTGAAGGAATGAGACACACTCATCCTGTCGATTGTCCCAGGCATTATAGCAGAAGTCCTTCGCCCTGGAGGGTGCGCGTGCTGGGAGTGCCGTTCCAACGTGATGAGCCTCACCAAACGGGCGAGAGAGCCCGTGCCGCTGCTACTCAGCCGTACGGGAGGTTTTCGTCGGAAGTAATTTGGAACGGCGCTAGCCGCTCCGTTCCTGCCGGATGATGTGCGGCTGGGGGACCGCGTAGCCGCTCAGGATCTCATTGAGGTTGAAGGTCGGGTAGCAGCTCTGGACATAGCGCAACTCGGTCGGGCTGGCCGAGGCAAGTACCGGCGAGCCGATCACGAACAGATTGCGCAGGTCCGTCGGCGAGAACCGGAGCTTCCTTCCAAATGCCCTAGGGGACGGCGGCCTCCCGAAAAACAACCGGTGGGCCACATGCCAGGTCGCGTCGCGCTGCGTCTGTGAGACGTTCAGATGTCTGGCGATGGAGGGATTGCCGTTCGCGCTGGCATAGGTCTTCAGGTCGCCCAAGGGCTTCAGTTGCAGGAAGTCATAGAGAATCTCGTGCTTGGGATGGAAGCAGGCGACCAGCTCATCCGCTTTGCTCACGCTGCGGAGGTGGTCGAACAGCACCTTAAAGAGGCGCAAGGTGAGCAGCAGCTTCTTGGCGTGGAACATCGTGAACACCCCTCGTCCGAACAGCTCGCTGTTCAGGGCCAGCAGCGTCGCCTCGGCCAGCCGAAGGCCCTGCCGGCGCAAGGCATCCACCTCGGCCTTGTACACCTCATCCATCGGCAGGCCGAGCGGGGAGTCTTCGACCAACGTGATGGTGGCGACGACGCCCGCCCGGTGGTGCACGGCGACGAAGGTGGTCGTGTGCGGGAGGACGTTGTAGATCGACAGCTTCATTTGCATGGCGTTCGGGAGGAGGTACCGCCGCTTGAGGTACTCCTGGTACACGAGGCCCGCTGCCGCTTTGAACTCGTCAACGGTCTGCGCCAGGCGGAACTCGATCGGCCGCAAGAAGCGCGGGACCGCCTCGTACAGGCGCCCCAGCAGCATCGTTGGAGAGGAGTCGTGCATCGCGCTACCGGAGGTACCGTGCCAGCAGTTGGCCGGCGATGAAGTGGCTGTAGCGGACGAATGCCTGATCGCCGTAGGCCGCCTGCATGACGAAGGCGACCCCGACCTCAAAGGAGTCCTGCTGCTTTCCCAGCGCCTGTCGGCACCACACCACCCGTCCGACAAATGTGAGCGGGTTGCTCTGGTTCGGTAGGGTGATGGTGACCTGGCAGGCGGTCTGCGGGGCGGTCATGCGCGGGATCGCAAACTGCACGCCCCATCCGCTGAGATTGATCGTGGTCGTCGTCCCCCGAGCCAGCTCACCGGGGAGGATGAAGGCGTAGGTGAGTGGCAACGAGAGCGGAATCCGCTCAGCCGTTCTTCGGTCGAAGAAGAGCAGAGCCGGGCGGCCGCGACGAGCGCCGTCGGTCTGTTCCATCACCGTCTCAGAGATGCGCTTCCACATGCCTCGCTCCTGTGGCATCAGTTCGCGTTTCATTTGAACTATACCATACAACTTACAAGACCATCAAGGTTGGTAACCGACTATTACCGGCGCATAATCGCGCTCAAACTTTCTCCATCCCTGCACACTGCGGCACCTGGCGTACGTTCGTTCATTCGACCTGTAGCGTGAATAATGCAACAGGCTGTTGCACAATTGCAACGTCCTCGCTTGTGTCCGGCCCCAGTCGGGAGCTGTAGCAACCAATCGGTGTTTATTTTTCAATATCGTAAGTTTTTCAAACCATTGTACAACAGTGAGTTATGAAATTTACGATTTGTCGAGTTTCCGCTGCGCGTCTGGTATGGAACCTGCTGATAGTAAGGATGTCGTCATCCGGATTCACTGGTGGTTGCCGGAAGCATTGGTTGGAGGCGCAGAAGTGATGGGGAGCCGTGTGCGATTCGTGATGCTGGCTAGCGGGCTCGTGCTGTCCATGGGAAGCGTAAGCGGGTGCAGCGTCGGCGTGGGCGGGGTTTCCGACCTTTTCAGCGAGGGGGGAGAAACGATTGCCCATCTCTTCGTGGCAGGCTCCTCGGGATCAGGCGGCGTCTCCACGGGATCAGGCGACAGCACTGGGTCGGCCGCTGCCGACTTCGGTCTCGCGTCAATTTCAGGGATCGCCTCGGGGTCGTTCGGCTCTGGGGACGGATCAACCGGCGAGAGCGTAGATGCAGGCCGCGTGATCGAGACCGCGGCGGTCGTCAGCAACCCCGAGCCAGCCAGCCTTGCGCTCTTCGGCGGAGGCCTCGTGGGTCTGGGCCTGCTTCGCCGGCGCCGGATGTCCCGATAAGTCGTCACACAATCCCACCTGGTGTACTCTGTACGTACTGCCCCACGCTGTACTGGTGCTGACTGTGCTGTGGACTGCGGGGATGCGGATGAACGCACTGTGGCAGGCGCT
The DNA here is from genome assembly GCA_964373825.1 of uncultured Planctomycetales bacterium. Lineage (GTDB taxonomy): Bacteria > Omnitrophota > Gorgyraeia > Aquiviventales > Aquiviventaceae > CAYJWO01. The sequence goes on along the minus strand of CAYJWO010000102.1, from coordinate 1,950 downwards.
ACGCGAAACCGGCAAGCTGTTCGGCCCACAACGCAAGCTGTGGGTGCCGTTCTTGATCGGCGCCGTGCTGGAGATCGGCTTCCTCGGCCTGATCTGGCTGGCTCCCCATCCTCCGTTCTCAAAGCTGCTGGCTCCGCCGATTCGCTACTTCTTCAGTGAGAACGTCCTCCACTACCCGGCACACCTGTGGTTTCTGTACCACGTGATGAAGCATGCCCATTTCATTGGCGCGATCCTGCTCGGGGCCTTTATGACCGGCATCGCCAGTGAGATGGTGCGCCAGGCCCGCCTCGACCAGGCGGACCGGTGCTCTCTGCGCGCGGCGCTCCTCAGCAGGCACGTGCGGTATGGACGGATGGTCGTGCTCTGGGTGGTCACCTGGGGAGCGGTCAAGGTGGTGATGGAGCTCGTCTCTGCGGTTGGGGCCAAGGCGCCGTGGCTGGTCTGGCCGACCATCGGGCTGGTGGTGATCCTGCAGGCGCTCTTGGTCTACGCGATTCCGATCGCCGTCTTCACGCACGCGACGTGGTGGAAGGCGTTGTGGGAGAGCGCCCGGGAGAACCTGCGGCACCCGCTCAGCACGTTCATCATTGTGGCGATTCCCAGTCTCGTCGTCATCGGGTTTGCGGTGGCGGTCAGTCCGGCCCGCGTGGCGCGCTGGATGGCGCAGACCGCACCGGAGGTCGCCCTGGTCTGTGTCGCGCTGCGCTTGGCCGTCTTGACGGTCGCCGATACGGTGATGAGTGTCGCCGTCGCCCACCTGTGGTGGATCCATCGGGCGCCGGCGCATGCGGCGCACCCTGCCGCGCGCGCGACGAGTTCCCCGCTGGCCGCGAAAGAGCTGGAACGCGGTCCGGCTGTTGCGTAGGACACATCGGCGAAGAGAAGAACACGGAGTATGCCATGGTGACCGGATCGCTCGATCGGCAACGCGGAGTGACGCGCGCGCTGCACGGCGGCGGGCGTCGGGTGCTCGTCTTCGCAGTCGGAGCGGCTGTGCTGGCCGGATGCAGCGAGGGCTATCAAGCGGAGCGGCTCTACTGGAAGGCGCGACAGTCGGCCGCGTCCCTGACGAAGGATCCGACGAAGGCGTCCCCTGAGGAGTTTGAGGCGGTCGTCCGCGCCTTCCAGCGCGTGATCCACAAGACGCCGGGAACGACCTGGGCGGCCCGAGCGCAGCTGACGATCGGCGCCCTGTCCACGGCCCAGAAGCGTTACGACGAAGCCCGCGCGCACTACCGGCTTGTTCTGCAGAATTACAACCAGTACCAGGAGCTCGTCCTGCACGCCCGGATCGGGATCGCGAAAACGTATGAAGCGGAAGACCAGTTGGAGGCGGCGGTCAAGGCCTATGAGGAGATTGCGGATTTCCACCCATGGAGCCTGACCGGACAGTCCGTGCCGCTGTATGTCGCCTATGCGTATGAGCGGCACGGGAAGAAGGACGAGGCGATGCACGCGTATGAGCGGGCGGTCCGGGTCTTCACGAAGCGGATCCCCAATGCGCCGACGCCTGAGCTGCAGGCCAAGACGAAGGGGTTGCTCGCGCACGCCTATCAGCGGCTGGGGGAATGGGAGGAAGCGATCGACACGCTCGAGACCCTGGTGCATGAGCCGGCCGGCATCGACCGGCCTCTCGTCCTGCTGACGCTGGGCGCCATCTACCAGAGCAAACTCAGGGACCGCGCCCAGGCACAGACAGTCTACGAACAGCTCGTCCAAGAGTTTCCCGAGCATCCGTTCGGCAAGGTCGCGCAGAGACAGCTTGATCAGCTCGGGGTGCTGCCGCCTGCCGCTGCGGATCCCGCCGTGGGCCTTTCAGCGCCCGCCACGCCCTAGTTAACATGAACGAGCCGGTCCCCGTGGTTCTGCGATAATCGTGGGTTGCGCCGCACCACGGACGCGGAGCCGAGCCACATCAGAACACGGAGGAACCGGCCCATGGAGCAG
>CAYJWO010000101.1:0-4502 GCA_964373825.1 uncultured Planctomycetales bacterium | reverse complement strand
TTCGAGATGTGGATCGTCCCGAAGCGGCATCGCTGCGACTACGCGGCGATGGATCGTGATGAGCAGCGGGAGCTTGCGGTAGTCCTCCAGCAGGTCCTGAGCCGCCTGAAAGCGGTCTTGCAGGACCCGCCCTACAACGTCCTGCTCCACACAGCACCCTTCCGGCGCCAGCGGGGAAAGCTCGGCCACTGGAGGACGCTGGAAGAGGACTACCACTGGCACCTGGAGCTGATTCCGCGCTTGACCCGTATCGCCGGCTTCGAGTGGGGCAGCGGCTTCTACATCAACCCGACCCCGCCGGAGGAGGCCGCGCAATACCTGCGCGGATCGACGGAAGGCGCGACAAGTGACAGGTGACAGGTGACAGGTGACAGGTGCGAATGGGGTGCTGTGGCGGAGTGCTCATGATGCGTACGAAAAGTTGTCGCTCGACTTGTCACTTGTCGCTTGTCGCTTGTCGCTGGTGTGATGTCTGAGCTGCGGCGTGATCCGGTGACCGGCCGATGGGTCATCATCGAAGCCGCCCAGACGAACGGCCCCGATCGGTACGAACGGGAGCGTCCGGTGACGCAGGGCGGGCCGTGCCCGTTCTGTCCCGGCAACGAAGCCATGACGCCGCCGGAAATCCATGCCGTGCGCCCAAACGGAGGGGCCCCGAACAGCCCCGGGTGGACGCTGCGCGTCATCCCCAACAAGTTCCCAGCGCTGCGCGACGAGGGGCAGCTGGACCGGCGGGGCCTCGGGCTCTTCGACGCCTGCAACGGGGTCGGCGTCCACGAGGTCGTGATCGAGACCCCCGACCACCGGCGCGAGATCGCGGACCTCGGCGCTTCCGAACTGGCGGAGGTGATCCGGGCGGTCCAGCAGCGGTTCCATGCGCTGACCGCGGACGAACGGTGGCGGTCGCTGCTGCTCTTCAAGAACGTGGGGCTGACCGCGGGGGCGTCGCTGGAGCATCCGCACACGCAACTGATCGCCCTGCCGATTGTGCCGAAGCGAGTTCAAGAGGAGCTGCGGGGGGCGGAGCGGTATTTCGACTTCCGGGAGCGGTGCGTCTTCTGCGACATGCTCTCCCAGGAGCAGCAGGAGGGCGAGCGCGTCGTGGCGGAGAACGGCGCCTTCCTGGCGTACTGCCCGTTCGTCTCGCGCTTTCCCTTCGAGACGTGGATCCTGCCGCGGCAGCATCAAGCCGACGTGTTCCGCCTCTCCCCGCAGGACGTGGACGCCTTCGCGCAGGTCCTGCAGGAGACGCTTCAGCGGCTGCGGGGCGTGCTGTCGGACCCGCCGTACAACCTGTTGGTTCACACCGCACCCCGCACCACCCATGAGCGGGACGCCTACCACTGGCACGTCGAGATCCTCCCGGCGCTGACCCGCGTGGCCGGGTTCGAGTGGGGCACCGGCTTCTACATCAACCCCACCGCACCGGAGCACGCCGCCCGGTGGCTGCGCGGGGCCGCTCGTCCAGGGAGTGGTGCGCGTGGCTGACGAACGGCGCATCGCCTACTTCTCCATGGAGGTCGGCCTCGAAGCCGCCATGCCGACCTACAGCGGGGGGCTGGGCATCCTCGCCGGCGACACGATTCGCTCCGCCGCGGACCTGCGCGTGCCCATGGTGGCGGTCACGCTCCTCCACCGCAAAGGCTACTTCCGGCAGTCCTTGGACCCCGACGGGACCCAGCACGAGGCACCCGTCGACTGGGTCATGCAGGATTTCCTCCAGGAGCTCCAACCCCGCGTGTCCGTGCCCATTGAAGGACGCACCGTCTTCCTGCGCGCCTGGCAGTACACCGTCACCGGCATCACCGGGTTCACCGTGCCCGTCTATTTCCTCGACACGAATTTGGCGGACAACACCCCCGCGGACCGATTGCTGACCGACGTGCTGTACGGAGGCGATACGCGCTACCGCCTGTGCCAGGAGGTCGTGCTGGGCCGTGGGGGCGTGCGGATGCTGCGCGCCATGGGGCATGGGACCGTGCAGCGCTTCCATCTCAACGAGGGCCACGCGGCGTTCCTCGCGCTGGAGCTGCTCGAGGAGCAGCTCAAGCACACCGGGCATGCCGCGCTGGAAGCCGCCGACCTGCGCGCCGTGCGCGAGCGGTGCGTCTTCACGACGCACACCCCGGTGCCGGCCGGGCACGACCAGTTTCCGGTCGAACCCGTCACAGAGGTCGTCGGGGAGCATCCGCTGTTTGGCCGGCCGGAGCTGTGGCTGCACGACGGGAAGTTCAACATGACGTACTTAGCGCTCAACTTGAGCCGCTACGTGAACGGCGTGGCGAAGCGGCACAAGGAAGTCTCCCAGCTCCTGTTCACGCACCACACGATCGATTCGATCACGAACGGCGTGCACGCCGGCTGGTGGACCACCGAGCCGTTCCAGCAGCTCTACGACCGCCACCTCTCCGGCTGGCGGGAGGACAACGCCGCGTTGCGGCACGCGTTCGGGATTCCGCTCGCCGAAATCTGGACGGCGCACCAGCAGACGAAGCAGGCGTTGCTGCGCCGGGTCGCGGAGACCGGCGGCGAGTCCCTGGCCGCGGAGACCTTCACCCTGGGCTTCGCTCGCCGCGCGGCCGCGTACAAGCGGGCGGACCTGCTCTTTCACGACCTCGAGCGGTTACGAGCGATTGCGGCACAGGTCGGGCCGATCCAGGCGATCTACGCCGGGAAGGCCCACCCGCACGACGCCGAGGGCAAGGCGCTCATCCGCCGTATCTTCGACGCGAAGCGGCAGTTGGGCTCCGCGATCGTGGTGGCCTACGTGCCGAACTACGACATGGCGCTTGGGCGGCTGCTGACCGCCGGGGTGGATGTGTGGCTCAACACGCCGGAGCCGCCGCTCGAGGCCTCCGGCACGAGCGGGATGAAAGCGGCACTCAACGGGGTGCCGTCGTTCAGCGTCCTCGACGGATGGTGGATTGAGGGATGGGTCGAAGGAGTCACCGGGTGGGCCATTGACGGGGCCGCCCGCGACACCGCGTCGGCCGGCGATCGGGCGCATGGCGCTGCCCGCCTGTACGACAAGCTAGAACAGGTGATCCTGCCGATCTTCTACCGCGACCGGACGCGCTTCCTGGAGATCATGCAGCAGTGCATCGCGCTCAACGGGTCGTTCTTCAACACGCAGCGGATGATGCAGCAGTACGTCCTCAAGGCGTACTTTACGTAGAACCAGGTGTTATAATAACCCCCATTGAAGGAGGGGGCTGGGATGGCGAAGCTGAAAGCTTGGCAGGCCAGCGCCTCGACCGAATCCTCCCCTGAGCCGTCGGCGACCGCGGACGAGATTGCCCGGGTCGCGTACGAGCTCTGGGAGCATCGCGGTCGAGCGCACGGGCACGACTTCGAGGACTGGCTCGAGGCCGAGCGAACCGTGCGGGCGCGCCGGCACCGCCGCTAGCGGTGCGTGTGAGTTCGTGTGGTGCCTTGACGGCCCCGCCGTTGGCGGGGCCGTTCCTCGCTCGGTGACAGATGGACGCCGTATCGGTTGAGCCAGCGCGGCCCGCCCGCGGCCACCTGCGGGTGTGGCCGGGCCGTCCGTATCCGCTTGGGGCGACCTGGGACGGGGCCGGGGTGAACTTCGCGCTGTTCTCGGAGCACGCGACGAAGGTCGAGCTGTGCCTCTTCGACAGTCCCGACGCGGCCACGGAGAGCCACCGCATCGCCCTGCCGGAGCAAAGCGACGCGGTGTGGCACGGCTATCTGCCCGATGTCCACCCCGGGCAGCTCTACGGGTACCGCGTGCATGGCCCCTACGATCCGGCCCGCGGCCACCGGTTCAACCCCCACAAGATCATCCTCGACCCGTACGCCAAGACCGTCGGCCGCTCTCCCCGATGGCACGAGGCGCTCTACGGCTACCGCCTCGGCGATCCCAAGGCGGATCTCGCGATGGATACGCGCGACAACGCCGCGGCCGCCCCCCTAGGGCTCGTGATCGACACCGCGTTTACGTGGGGTGACGACCGCCCGCCCGCGATCCCCTGGCATCAGACCACCATCTACGAGCTCCACGTGAAGGGCTTCACCCAGCTCCATCCGGAGATCCCGGAGCCGCTGCGGGGCACCTACGCCGGGTTGGCCGCCGAACCGGCGATCCGGCACCTCAAGGCGCTGGGCGTGACGGCGGTGGAGCTCATGCCGGTGCACCACCACGCCGATGAGCCGCACCTCGCTGCGCTTGGGCTCTCGAACTACTGGGGGTACAACACGCTGGCGTACTTCGCCCCCGACCTGCGGTACGTCTCGTCCCGCGCCCCACGCGACGCCGTGCGAGAGTTCAAGATGATGGTGCGCGCCCTGCATGCGGCCGGCATCGAGGTGATCCTGGATGTCGTCTACAACCACACCGCGGAGGGCAACCACCTCGGCCCCACGCTCTCGTTCCGGGGGATCGACAACGTGTCGTACTACCGGCTCGCCAAGACGGACCTCAGCCACTACGAAGACTTCACCGGCTGCGGCAACACGCTCAACATGCAGCACCCGCGGGTGTT
>CAYJWO010000100.1:0-4525 GCA_964373825.1 uncultured Planctomycetales bacterium | reverse complement strand
TGGGGATCACCACCTGCCCCTTGGAGGACATCGTGGTCACGTCCAGCGTGTTCATAAGCGCCTCCTTGTAAGATTTTCTTACCACTAGTATAGCTGAAGTTCCCCCAAGTCTACCAGAGGTTTTTTCAGCCGAGGGCTTCAGGGACTCGGACTGGTATACCCGGCTGGCCGCCCCCACCCGGCCAGCCGGGGGATGAAGGGCCGCGCGGCCCAGCGCGGCCGCCCCGCCGGCCTAGGCGCCGACTCTGGTAACGCGCGACCGAGCCCGGCACCGCCCCGCGATAGCGGGGTGGTGGGCGACGGGAGTGCCGGAACGCGAAGCGTGACGGCCCCGACACCCTGGGATAACGCTACGGGTAGGTTCCTCGACTGCGCTCGGAACAGGCAGGCGATCCCGCGCAGCGGCCTCACTTGGTGATTGACGGTGGAAGGCCGCTGCGCTCAAAATAGGTTCGGAGGTCGTCCGAGAGAGCCATGCAAATTCGAAGGGCGGTGTGCTGAACCAATGGGATGGCTAACTGATCTCGACTGCAGAAGTGGCTGGCGGACTAGGATTCGAACCTAGACAACGAGATCCAGAGTCTCGTGTGCTACCATTACACCATCCGCCAATCAGTGAGTTTGCCGGTGCGCGGGTTATCGAGTGAGCGGGTTGCTTGGGTCGTACTCCTTGCGTCTATCAGTTTACCCATGCACCCGCGAACACGCCAACTCGAAAACGTATAGATCACGGGCGCTGGGTGACGAATGTCATGAGGTGGCGGGCCAGGCGCTGTCGGTCCGGGTCTTCCACCCAGTGAAAGCGCACGCCCACGTCGTACTGCGGCTCCCGCAGGCGCGACGTCTCCCGGATCCAGAGGATTTCGCCCGTCGCGTGCAGCTCCCAGTCGTTGAAGGGGAGCCGCAGCGTGAGCGGCAGCTCCTGCCCCACCTGCAGCTTGACCGCCGTGGGAAACCGCATTCCCGTCTCGCTGACGTCCTGGCTGAAGCTGCGCTCCGTCTTCATCGTGCCTGGCCCCGGAAACTCGATGAGAACCGGCGTGTTGACCCGGATGTGCCGCCGCTGCTCCTGCATCATCCACCTCCGGCCAGCTGGGTGGCGGCGTGTTCAATCCGGCGCAGCACCTTCTCCCGGCCGAGAATCGCCATGATCTCGAAGAGCGGCGGGCTCACCGACCGGCCGGTCACCGCCACGCGCGCCGGGTGGATCAGCCCCTTCGCGTCCACGCCTTGCTCCTGCGCTAAGCCCCGCGTCGCCTGCTCGATCGCCGCCGGCTCGAACGCCGGCAAGGCGTTCAGCCGATCCCGAAGCGTCAACAGCCGGGCCCCGACGCCATCCCGCCGCAGGAACTCGGCCACCGCCTCCTCCTGATACGGAATCGGCTCGGCGTGGAAGAAGAACCCGTGCTCCTCCACGATGTCGCCGAGCACGTCCAGGCGGCCGTGAAGGACGGCGGCGATACGCGCCATCCACGCCCGATCGTAGTCGGCGGGCAACCACCCCTGGGCGATGACCCGTTCGGCTAGCAGCTCGGCGAGCCGCTCGATTGGCAGCTGCCGCAGGTACTGGCGGTTGAGCCAGTCGAGCTTGCGCTGGTCGAACTGGGCGGCGGTCTTGCGGACCTTCGAGAGGTCGAAGCGCTGGGTCAGCTCCGCGGGTGGTAGCAGCTCGCGGTTGCCGCCCGGCGACCAGCCCAGCAGTGCGAGGTAGTTCACGAACGCGTCCGACAGGTACCCGACTTCCCGATAGGCGGTCACCGACGTCGCCCCGTGCCGCTTGGAGAGGCGAGCGCGGTCCACCCCGACGATGAGCGGGATGTGCGCGAACACCGGCTGCGGAAATCCGAACGCCTCGTAGAGCACGACCTGCTTCGGGGTGTTGGCGATGTGATCGTCGCCTCGAATGACGTGGCTGATGTGCATGAGCGCGTCGTCCAGGACGCAGGCGAAATTGTAGGCGGCGGTCCCGTCCGACTTGATCAGAACGAGCCGCTCGAAGAGCGTGGTGTCCACCGTGATGCGGCCCCGCAGGAGGTCGTCGAACCCGACCTGCCCGGGCGGCACCGGAAAGATGATGGCCCCCTCCTCGCGGACCGCCAGCCCCTTGGTGAGCAGCCGCTCGGCGTGCTCCCGGTAGAACTCGGCGCGCTGGCTTTGGTAGTAGGGCCCCTCATCGGGCGTGATCCCCAGGTAGGCGAGGCCCTCGTTGATATCCTTGAGGAAGGCGGGATTGGAGCGCTTGAGGTCGGTGTCTTCGATCCGCAGGATGAGTGTGCCGTGTTGGCGGCGGGCGAAGAGCCTGTTGAAGAGCGCGGTACGGGCCGAGCCGACGTGAAGCGCGCCGGTCGGGCTCGGCGCGAACCGAACCCGAACCGTCATTCCGATGCCTTGGAAACGACCCCGAGGTTCGTCGCGACTTCCTCGACGCCGCGGTACCACGCGAGGATCCGGTCCGTGAGGCTGGCGGGGTCGAGGCGGCACTGGCGCAGCAGCTCATGCCGCTTGCCGTGCTCCACGAACCCGTCGGGGAGCCCGATCTGAAGATGCGCCACGCCGGAGAGCCCGGCAGCACTCAGCGTTTCGGCCACAGCACTCCCAAACCCGCCAGCCACCTGAGCCTCCTCCAGCGTCACGATCCGGCCAATCTGCTTCGCCGTCTGCCGGACCATCGCCTCATCCACCGGCTTGATGAACCGGGCGTTGACCACCGAGGCGCTGATTCCCTCGCGCGCAATCCGCTCGGCCACCTCCAGCGCCGGGTACACGAGGCTTCCGACCGCCACGAGGGCGACGTCTTTGCCGCTGCGCAGCGACTCCGACTTGCCGAGGCTCACCCGCGGCGTCTTGCCCAGCGGCGTGCCGCAGACGACCCCACCACCTGGCGCGGGGCGGCGAAGCCGACCCGGATCGCTACGCGATCCGGCCTCTGGCCTAACGCCAGGTGGTGGGGCGATCCCGCCCCGCGCATACCGAATCGCCACCGGACCGTCCTGCTCAAAGGCCCAGCGCAGCATCGCCCGCAGCTCGTCTGGGTCCTTGGGCGACAGCACGCACAGCTGCGGCAGCACGCGCAGGTAGGCGATGTCGAACACGCCGTGGTGGGTGGGGCCATCTTCTCCGACGAGGCCGGCGCGGTCGATGGCGAGCACCACCGGCAGCCGCTGCAGGCACATCTCGTGCATGATCTGATCGTAGGCGCGCTGGAGGAACGTCGAGTAGACGGCGAACAGGGGCCGGGCACCCCCCCGCGCTAAACCCGCGGCCAGGCCGATCGCGTGCTGCTCCGCCATGCCGACGTCGATGTACCGCTCCGGGAAGCGCTTGGCAAACGTGTGCAGCCCGGTCCCCTCCGGCATGGCGGCGGTCAGTGCGACGATGCGAGGGTTCTCCGCCGCGAGGCGCAGCAGCTCCTCGCTGAACGCCTCCGTAAACGTGGTTGGGGGTTGTGGGTTCGGGGTTGGGGGCTTGCCGTTCCTGCCCCGGACCCCGAACCCTGCACCCTGAACCATCCGTTCGGACTTCAGTTGGCCCGTCGCCAGGTCGAAGGGCTCGATCTTGTGGAACCGCTCGGGATTCTCCTCGGCGAACCGGTAGCCCCTGCCCTTGACCGTGGACACGTGCAGGAGGATCGGCCCTTTCCACCGCTTGACGCTGCGCAGCGTGCGGATGAGCTCCGGCAGGTCGTGGCCATCAATCGGGCCGACGTACCGGAAGCCCAGCTCTTCGAACACGAGCCCGGGCACCAGGAGCCCTTTCAACGACTCCTCGATCTTGTGGCCCATGCGCAGGACCTTTGAGCCGTGCGGCAGCCGTCGCAGGACGCGCTCGAGGTCCGAACGCACCCGGTTATAGAGAGGATTGGTGATGATGCGGTTGAGGTAGCGGCTCAGGCCCCCGACCGGCTTGGCGATGGACATCTTGTTGTCGTTCAGGACCACGAGGAGGTTCGTGTGGAGATGCCCGATGTGGTTCAGCGCCTCCAGCGCCATCCCCTCACCGAGGCTCGCATCGCCGATAATCGCCGCAACGTGCCGCCGCCCCTCGACCTGGTCCCGCGCAACAGCCAGCCCCAGGGCGGTGGAGAGCACGGTCCCCCCATGGCCAGTGCTGAAGAGGTCGTAGGGACTTTCATCTTTATGGCAGAAGCCAGAGAGACCGCCGAGCTGCTTGAGGGTGCGGAAGCGGCTGCGCCGCCCGGTGACGAGCTTGTGCGTGAACGCCTGGTAGCCCATGTCCCAGACCAGGGCGTCCTCCGGCGCGTCGAAGACGTAGTGGAGGGCGAGGCACAGCTCCACGGCCCCCAGGCTCGAGGCCAGGTGCCCGCCCAAGTACGAGACGGTCGCGAGGATTTCCTCACGAATCTCCTGGGCGAGTGAGCGCAGCTGTGCAGTGGTGAGCGCCTTGACGTCCGCCGGCCGATCAATCGTATCGAGCAGTCTCATGCGATCCGCCATAACCACACCGTCAATGCCTGCAGTGCCTTTGCCCGCCCGCCGAAGGGCTCCAGCCGGCGTTCCGCCCGGTC
>CAYJWO010000099.1:0-4567 GCA_964373825.1 uncultured Planctomycetales bacterium | reverse complement strand
CGGATGTCGGTCACGCCATGCGTCAGCATCGCGATGCGCTCGACGCCGAGCCCGAACGCGAACCCCTGGACGCGGCGCGGATCATACCGGACCGCCCGCAGCACATTCGGGTGGACCATGCCGCAGCCCATGATCTCGATCCAGCCTTTGCGCCCGCATGTCGGACAGCCCTGTCCTTGGCAGGCCGCGCAGCGGATGTCCACCTCCGCGGACGGCTCCGTGAAGGGAAAGAAGTGCGGGCGGAACTTCGCCTGGGTCCCGGGGCCGAAGAGCGCCTTCAGGAAGCGCTCGAGCACACCCTTCAAGTCCGCGAAGGAGGTGCGTTCGTCCACCATGAGGCCTTCCACCTGGTGGAACATGAAGCTGTGGCTGGGATCCAGCGCGTCCGGGCGGAACACCTTGCCAGGGACGACGATGCGCAGCGGTGGGCGGCGGCGCTCCATGATCCGTACCTGGACCGGGGAGGTGTGGCTGCGCAGCAGCAGCCGTCCGCGCTTCGGATCGGGCGATGGGGCGTCGACGAAGAACGTGTCGAACGATTCGCGCGACGGATGGTCGCGGGGGATGTTGAGGCCGTCGAAGTTGTACGCCTCCAGCTCCATCTCCGGCCCCTCGACGACCTCGAACCCCATCGGCACGAAGAGCCGCAGGATCGCATCAAGCGTCTGGGTCACGGGGTGGAGCCGCCCCTGCGGAGGCCGCAGGCCGGGCAGCGTCACATCGAGCGCGCGCGCTACCGCGGTGCGCGCGAGCGCGTCGCGCCGCTGCGCGAGACGCTGGGCCAACTCCGTCTTGAGCGTATTGAGCCGCCGTCCGGCGTCCGCGCGCTGCTCCGGCGGCAGCTGGGGCAGCTGCTGGAGCAGCGCGGTCAGCCGGCTCTTGCGGCCCAGCCAGCGGACGCGCAGCTGCTCCACCTCGCCGGCCGACGCCGCCTGGCTGATCGTGGAGAACGCTTCGGCGCTGAGTTGCTCAAGTGCTTGCACAAGCTCCATGGAAGCTACATGGCGTCCTTCGCCGCCACGTCCTTGCCGGTAAAGACCCAGACGCGACAGGGCGCGTTGTGCACGACGTGCTCCACGGTCGCCCCGAAGGTGGTGCGTCCGGGCGCGGCGGAGAGCGCCCGAGGCTTCGCCCCAAGGATAACGAGATCGTATCCTCCCTCCTTGGCCACCTCGACGATCGTGTCGCCCGCCGTACGCGCCTGCTTCACTTGTGCCTGCACGGGCACTTCGGATTCCCGGCCAAGCGCTTGGGCCTGCTCCAGGAGCGAATCGGCTAAGGCCAGCTTTTCCGGAAAGAACGTCTCCAGCGGCAGCGAGGGGGGGATCTCAATGACGTGCAGTGCGGTCAACTCCGCACCGTGGTCTTTGGCCAGGCGGGCGGCGAACTGCACCACGTCCATCGATGGGCGCGGGCCGATGGCGACCAGGACCTTATGGATCTTGGCCTCGCGATACCCCGGCAGTTGCAGTTTCTCGAGCTCCACGCGCGCCGCGACGGGCAGGTGCTGTTGGCGCCGGTACCAGAAGTACGTCGTCAGCCCCAGTCCGAGCCACAGGAAGCCGAGGTTGCGTCCCGCCGGTTTCGTCAGGATGACGTCGACCCACACCGCGGCCGTCCCGAGCAGGCCGAGCAGCGCGGTGATCGGCAGCTCCACCCGTCCCCAGCGCAGCGCCCAGCCGACTTTAAACGGCCGCTCCATCTCCGGCTGTCGGATCCGCAGGCCGAGCAGCGACAGATGGGCCAGGCCGAAGGAGAGCATGGCGCCGAAGTTGTACAGCTCGGCGATGTGGGTGAGGTTGCGCGCAACCAGGACCACGGCGGCCGCGATGAGCGTGAACGCCCCGAGGGAAATGTAGGGCGTCTTGAACCTCGGGTGCAGCCGGTAGAACAGCCGCGGGAGCGTGAAATGCTCGCTCATCGCAAACGTCAGGCGTGAGGCGCCGATCAGCCCGGCGTTGGCCGCGACAAAGAGGATGGTCCCCCCCAGCAGCCCCACCCAGGGGGCAAGGTACTCGCGGCCGAACGGCATCGATGCGGCGATCCCGGCGAGAGGGTCTTCGAGGTAGGTCGTGGTCAGTTCCTGGGGGGTGAGGGCGGTCAGCGCGATCGCCGAGACGCCGAAGTACAGCACGAACAGCGTGACCATGGTCGCGATCATCGCCCGCGGCAGCGTGCGATTGGGATGGCGCGCTTCCCCGGCGAGCTGTGAGATGGACTCGATGCCAATATACGCCACCATCGCCATGCCCACACCCTTCCAGAACTGCGGCCACGTCGGCGACCAGATGGCGTCGCTTCCGCCGATCTGCATCCGCACCCACAACTGCTGCAGGTGGAAGAGGAACTGCTCCGGCTGCAGGATCTGCAGCAGCAGCACCAGCCCGAAGGTGATCAGGACGAGCTGCGTCGCGGTGCCGAAGACGCACAGGAGCAGCGAGATGCGGGTGGACTCTTTGATCCCGATGACGTTGAGCCCGAAGAGCAGGCCGAGCATGATGAGCGTAAACGGCACGTTCCCCACGGACGTGTGCAGCGCGGGCCAGAGGTTGCTCAGGTACGGCCCGATGGAGTAGGCGGAAATAGCGATCGTCACGATGTAGTCGAGGAGCAGCGCCCAGCCGGCCACGAAGGAGACGAGATCGTTGAACGCTCGGCGCGCGAAGCTGCACGAGCCGCCGGACTCCGGCATGGCGGTGGAGAGCTCGGTATAGGTGAGGACCGTGCAGAAGAAGACGATCCCGGCGAGGGCCAGTGCGAGGGGAGTCGCTCCCAGGGCGTAGAGCGTCGTCACCCCCAGGGCGTAGTAGATGGAGGAGCCGACGTCGCCGTAGCCGATCGCGAACAGGCGCGGGGTGCTCAGCACCCGGTGGAGGCTTCCCCGGTCCAAGACAGGCACCCGGGACTCTTCCGGATTGGAAAAGTCGATCGCGCGCTCTGCAGACATGCCGACCCGCCCCGCGGAGAGTTACTGCGCGGTCACGCGCTGGACGAGAGCGTCGAAGGCCGCCGTGTCGTGGATGGCGAGCTCCGAGAGCTGCTGGCGATTGAGCCGGATGTTGGCGCGCCGGCAGGCGGCCAGCAGCCGATGGTAGGTGAGCCCGCGGGCGCGCGCGGCGGCGTTGAGCCGGATGATCCACAGCTGCCGGAAGCTGCGCTTGCGCGTCTTGCGATCGCGCGTCCGGTAGGCGAGTGCCCGCATCACCGTTTCTTTGGCCTTCCGGAGATTGGTCCGACGGGACCCCCGGAATCCCTTCGCGCGGCGCAGCAACCGCTTGCGCCGACGGTGGGCCGGGACGCTGCCGACTGCACGTGGCATGGGTGAACCCTCCTTGACCGCTTCGGTTACCGCGGGATCAGCGTCCGGATCATCGACACATCGACCGCCGCGACGACGCGTCGCCGCCGCAGATGCCGCTGCGTCTTCCCGCGCTTGTGCCCCAAGAGGTGCCGCCGGCCGACTTGACAGTGGATGATCTTGCCGGATCCGGTGACTTTAAAACGTCGCTTGAGACTCTTGACCGTCTTCAGCTTAGGCATGCGGCGATCCTTCCGTGGCGGTGTTGGTGGGCGCCGCGGGGCCGGCCGGCGTGGTCGCCGGGGGGCTGGCGCGCCGCTTGGCTTGGCGCGCCGCGCGCTGAATCGCGTCTCGATCCGGCGCAAACACCATGGTCATGAAACGCCCATCCAGCATCGGGCTGCGCTCGACCTTCGCGATCGCCTTGACGTCCTCCGTCAACCGGTCCAGCACCTTCCGTCCCAGCTCCGTGTGCGCCATCTCGCGGCCGCGGTAGACCATGGTGACCTTCGTCTGGTCGCCGCGCATAAGGAACTTCTTGATCCGGTCGAGCTTCACCTGGTAGTCGTGCGCTTCGATGCGCGGCTTGAACTTGACTTCCTTGAGCTTCGTCACGTGGTGCTTGCGCCGCGCTTCGCGCTCGCGCCGGGCTTCCTGGTACTTGAACTTGTTGAAGTTGAGGATGCGGCAGACCGGCGGGATGACACCGGGAGCGACCTCTACCAAGTCTAGGCCCACCTCTCGCGCCCGCTGCAGCGCATCCGCCGGCGTCATCACGCCGAGCTGCTCGCCGTTCTCCCCGATCACCCGAATCTGGCTGATCCGAATCCGCTCGTTGACGCGACACTCCTTCACGCTGGCCGACCCCCTGTGCTCACCGCCCCTCGTGGCGGTGTGTGATGTCCTCGCGCAGCCGCGCCTCCACGGCTGCGAGCGGCATCGCGCCGAGATCCCCCTCCCGGCGATGCCGCACGGCGATGGTCCGCCCCTGAGCTTCCCGCTCGCCCACGACGGCCATGTACGGAATGTGCTGCAGCTGCGCGTCACGGATCTTCGCGCGCATCGTCTCGCGGCGCTCATCCAGCGTGACGCGCCAGCCCGACGCCCGCAGCTGCTGGGTCACCTCCTGCGCGTACGCCATCACCCGTTCGCCGATTGGGATCACCGCGACCTGCACCGGAGCAAGCCACATCGGCAGAGCACCAGCGTAGTGCCCCAGCAGGATCCCCAGGAAGCGTTCCAGGCTCCCGAGGAGGGCTCGGTGCACCA
>CAYJWO010000098.1:0-4643 GCA_964373825.1 uncultured Planctomycetales bacterium | reverse complement strand
GTTCGGGGTTCGGGGTTCGGGGTTCGGGGCAAGGACAGGCCCCCAACCCCCAACCCCCCACCCCCAACTGACTCGTCTTTTGTCGTGGATAACGATGCGACGGTAGAGCTGTTGGCCAAGACGGCGGTGTCGCACGCGGCGGCAGGGGCGGATCTCGTCGCCCCGTCGGCGATGATGGACGGGCAGGTAGGAGCCATCCGGCAGGCGCTGGACCGCAGAGGCCATGCGCGCGTGGCCATCCTCTCATATGCGGTGAAGTACGCGTCCAGCGCCTACGGGCCGTTTCGGGAGGCGGTGGAGTCGGCGCCCGCCTTCGGCGATCGGCGGACGTACCAGATGGACCCGGCCAATGCCGACGAAGCACTCCGGGAGGCCGCGCGCGATCTGGAGGAGGGTGCGGACCTCCTCATGGTGAAGCCCGCGCTAGGGTATCTCGATGTCGTCTACCGGCTCACGCAACAGTTCCACGTCCCGGTGGCCGCCTACCACGTGAGCGGCGACTACGCCATGGTCAAGGCGGCGGCGGCACGCGGGTGGGTCGACGAGCGGGCGATGTGGATGGAGCAGCTCACGAGCATTGCGCGCGCGGGTGCTCGTCTGATCATCACGTACTGGGCCCGCGAGGCCGCCCAAGCACTGCAGCGCCCATGAAGAAGTACCAGGTCCATGGGGAATGCGGAATACGGAATGCGGAATTGGCCCGTGGCCCATTCCGCATTCCCAATGCCCAATTCCGCATTCGCGCGTCGCACTTGGTGGGTGGGGTCAACAGCCCGGTGCGGGCGTTCCGGCAGGTCGGCGCGCTGCCGGTCCATGCCGTCCGCGCCCGTGGCGCCTTCCTCTGGGACGCCGACGGCCATCGGTTCCTCGATTGCATCATGGGATGGGGGCCGTTGCTCTTGGGCCACAACCCGCCCGCGGTGGTTCACGCTGTCCGGAAGGCGCTGCGGCGCGGCGAGCTCTTTGGCCTCACCCACGCCGCGGAAGAGGAGCTCGCCCGGCTGATCGCGGATGCCATCCCCTCGATCGAGCAGGTCCGCCTGACCGTGTCCGGCACCGAGGCGTGCCTGACCGCGATCCGCCTCGCCCAGGCGGTGACCGGTCGCCGTGCGGTGCTGATGTTCGAGGGCGGCTACCACGGTCACGCCGAGAGCCTGCTGGATGTCATCCGGGTGACGTATAACGACGTGGAGGAGTTCGAGGCGGCTGTGCGACGCCACGGCCGCCGGGTCGCCGCGGTGATCGTGGAGCCGGTGGCGGCGAACATGGGGGTGGTGCTGCCACATCCCGCGTTCTTGCCGTCGCTGCGGCGGCGGACGCAGGAGACCGGCAGCCTGCTCATCTTCGATGAGGTGGTGACGGGGTTTCGCGTGGGACCCGCCGGCGCCCAGGGGCGCTTCGGCGTCCGGCCGGATCTCACCGTCCTCGGAAAGATCATCGGCGGCGGGCTGCCGATCGGCGCGATCGGCAGCACCCGGCGGCTCCTGCAACGGTTAGCACCGGAAGGAGACGTCTACCACGGTGGGACGTTCGCCGGCCATCCGCTGAGCGTCGCGGCCGGTGTCGCCGCGCTGCGGCAGCTCCGGGAGGTAGCGCCGTACGATGCCCTGGAGCGGCTGGGGGATCGGCTGGCGTCCGGACTGATCAACGCCGGCCACGCGGCCGGAATTCCGCTGCAGGTGAACCGGTGCGGCTCCATGTTGACGGTCTTCTTCACCGGGCGGCCGGTACGCTGCGCGGCCGACGGCCGGCGCGCGGACCGCACGCGCTTCGCGGCTTGGGTGCGCGCGCTGCGCGACGCTGGGGTACTCGTGCCGCCCTCGCCATCGGAAGCGATGTTCCTCGCCACCGCGCATACGGCAGCACACGTCGACCGGCTGGTCACCGCCACCCACCGCGCGCTGCGTGGCCGACCGCGTCTGCGCCGTGCAGCGGCCATGGCCGCCAAGGGTCGCTGATGGGGGCCCGGTGGCGCCGGCGGACCGTCCGCCAACGGACCGAGCCGGAACCGGCGGTCTCCGATGCCTGTGTCGCGCGCCTGTCCCGCTACTTGCGGGAGGTGACGCAATTGAGCGAACGCCGGGTCGAGTTCGTGTCCTCCCGGTGGCTGGCGGACCACTTGGGATTGACCGACGCGCAGGTGCGGAGGGATCTGAGCACGTTCGGCCAGTTCGGGACGAGCGGGCGGGGGTACGAGGTGGGGCGGCTGCGCGCCCAGTTGACGGCGATCCTGGGAGTCTCCGGCCAACGGTGGAACGTCGCGCTCGCCGGCATGGGCCACTTGGGCACAGCGCTCCTCGCCTACCGGGGATTTCGCGAGCGGGGGTTCTTGTTCCGGGTGGCGGTGGATACTGATCCGCGGAAAGTCGGCACGGTCATCCGCGGGCTGCGCGTGGCTCCCGCCGCGCAGCTGGCCCAGCTCGCCCGGCGCCACGGCGTCCAGATCGGCATCATCGCGGTGCCCTCGGACGCCGCGCAAGAGGTGTGCGAGCGGCTTGTCGCCGGCGGGGTGAAAGCGATCGTCAACTTCGCCCCGGTGCACTTGGAAGCACCAGCGGACATCCGCCTGCGCAGCGTGGATTTGGCGATCGAGCTTGAAGGGCTCGCGTTCCATCTGGCGCGGGTGAACGGCGCCTCCCATGGCCAGACCTAACGCACCGGGTGCGTGGGTGTCGAAGGACGCTACGGGAGAGAAGCGCGCGTTCGTCGAGCATCTGTTCGCGCGCTTGGCCCCCCGCTACGACTGGTTCAACCGCCTGGCCAGCTGCGGTCTTGATCAGCGCTGGCGCCGGCTGACGCTGCGGTACACCGGAGTGACGCCAGGGATGCGGGTGCTGGACCTCTGCACCGGGACCGGCGACCTGGCCCTCGCATGTGCGCAGCAGCCGTGTTGGCAGGGGACGGTTATCGGGTTGGATTTCACCGCGGCGATGCTGGAGCGCGCGCGGCGCAAACGGGACGCCGGGGATGTGGGGTGGGTCCGTGGCGATGCCCAAACCTTGCCATTTGCCACTGACACGTTCGACCGGGTCGTCATCGGGTTTTCCACGAGGAATTTGACGGATCTCGAGTTGGGGCTGCGGGAGATGGTGCGCGTCGTGCGCCCGGGTGGACAGGTGGCGATTCTCGAGACCGGGCGACCGCGCCATCCGCTCGTGCGCGCCGGGTACCACCTGTTCCTGGGGACGGTCGTCCGGGCGATCGGTTTCCTGCTGACCGGGCGGGTGTGGCCGTTCACGTATCTTGCCCGGTCCGTCCGGCAGTTCCTCTCGCCGGAGGCGCTTGCCGCTCGGCTCCGGGCTGTCTCGACGGACGTCGTCGTCGTGCCGCTCTCCGGCGGGCTGGCCATGCTGTATCTGGCGACCAAGCGCGCGGAGAGTTGCAACGCGGTGGTCACCTCGTTACAATGCAACGATTCTGCGATGCACGGATGACGGCGACCACGGCTTCGCGCTCACGTCCCCGGACCCCTCGTCCGCTCGATCAGGCCTTCGCCCCCATCAAGGAGGAGCTGGCTCGCGTGACCAAGCGTGTGCTGGATGTCCTCGCTGAGCCGACCGCGCGCAACGTCGTCTACCTGATTACCGCCGGCGGCAAGCGCCTGCGTCCAGCGCTGGTCCTGCTGGCGGGTGCCACCGGTCCCACGCCTGACCGGCCAGCCCTCATCGAAGTCTCGGCCGCGGTTGAGCTCATCCACACCGCGACGCTGATCCACGACGACATCATCGACCAGTCACCCGTGCGGCGGCGTCAGCCGACCTTCCATACTCGCTGGGGCACCGAGCCGGCCGTCCTGATGGGCGACTACCTGTACGCGACGGCGTTCACGCTGCTCGCGCGAGTCTCCTCCCCGCAGGTCATGCAGGTGATGGCCGACACCTGCCGGGAGCTGAGCCGCGGCGAGCTGCGGGAAGTCGAGGCGCGCTATCGGTTAGACCTCACCGAAACGGACTACGTGAGTATCGTGCGCGACAAGACCGCGTCGCTCATGGCCGCCTGCTGTCGCAGCGGGGCCGTGGTCGGCGGGTGCGACGCGGACACCGTGGAGCGGTTGGACGCGTTCGGGGAGGCGTTCGGCATCGCGTTTCAGATCATTGATGACTGCCTGGACCTGACCGGCGACCCGCGCGAGCTGGGCAAGTCCATCCTCGCCGACCTCGACCGGGGGGCGGTGTCGCTGCCGATCATCTACCTCGCGCAGGCGCTCAGCCCCATGGAGCGACGACGGCTGTTCGCCCCGCTGCGGACCCGAGCGCGCGATGCGGCGTTCTTGCGCCGCGTGGCGGCGGCCGCCCGACGGGTTGGGGCGATCGCGCGCGCCGAAGCACGGGCACGGACGTTCATCGAAGAGGCCCGCGCCGTACTGGCGCGCGTCCCGATGGATGGCGTGGGGGCGGCCTACGAACAGCTGACGGCCTACGCCATCGCGCGCCGCCGGTAGGAGGGAGCCATGCGTTTGGGATGGGGGGAGCTTGGCGTCATCCTCGCCATCGTCGTCCTGCTCGTGGGGGCCAAGCGGCTCCCGGAGGTCGGGCGCGCGATGGGGGATGCCATTCGGGAGTTTCAAAAGGCGATGAAGAAGAAAGGATCACGCTAAAGCATGGAACCGAGCTCGACACCGACGACCACGATCCCCCCGCGTC
>CAYJWO010000097.1:0-4683 GCA_964373825.1 uncultured Planctomycetales bacterium | reverse complement strand
TCGCGTCTTCGTGCCGGTTGCTGCGCGTTTTGCGGGAGTCGCGGCAGCGCTGAACTGCTGCCGCACCGCGCTGATCGCATGCTCGTCGAGCGCGCTGGCGTGGCTCTTCGCGGCGATCTTCAGCGCCTTGAGCTTGGCCAGCACCTCTTTCGAGGTGACTCCGAGGTCTTTGGCCAGCTCATGCACGCGCATCACGCGGGCCGCTCCTCATCGTTCTGGGCTGGCGCCGGCTCCACAGGCGAGGAGACCTCTGGCGGTGCGATGTCGACGGCCGGTTCCTCCGTTGGCGCCTGGCCTTCCACTGACTCGGCGGGGGCCGGCTCCACGGGGCTGGCCTCCTCGATCGTTGGCAGGCTCGGCTTGGTCGCCGCCTCGACGGCCTGGCGAGCGACCTCCAGGAGCTTCTGCGCGGTCTTCTCGCCGATACCCTCGATCGCCTGCAGCTGCTCCAAGGTCTGTGCGGCCAGCTGCTGGACGGTCGTGATCCCGGCCGCGGCGAGCCGCTGCTCGGTCGACGCGCCGACCCCGGGGAGGTCCTTCAACGCGAGCGTCAGCAGGGCCAGCTGCGTCTTGCTCTTGATCTCCAGCTGCCAGCCGGTCAGCTTCGACGCGAGCCGAACGTTCTGCCCCTTCTTGCCGATCGCGAGCGACAGCTGATCGTCCTGGACGATGACCAGCGCCGTCTTCGTCTCCGGCGTCGTCTGGATCTCGGCGATCTGCGCCGGGGAGAGTGCCGCGGCGATGCAGTCGGTGACGGCGTCGTGCCATCGGACGATGTCGATCTTCTCGCCGTGGAGCTCGCGGACGATGTTCTTCACGCGCGTGCCGCGCATGCCGACGCACGCGCCCACACAATCCACCTTGTCGTCCTTGGACGAGACGGCGATCTTCGTGCGGTCGCCGGGCTCCCGGGCGATGCCGTTGATGACGACGATGCCCTCGGCAATCTCCGGCACCTCCAGGGCGAAGAGGCCCCGGATGAACCCCTCGTGGGTCCGCGAGAGGACGATGGCTGGCCCCTTCGCCGCCTTGCGGACTTCCACGACGTAGCCCTGCAGGTGGTCGCCCTGCCGGTACTCCTCGTGCGGGATGCGCTCCGAGCGCGGCACGATCGCCTCGGCGCGCCCGAGCTCGACGATGATGTCACCCCGCTCGAAACGGTGCACCGAACCGGTCACGATGTCGCCGACCCGCCCCTGGAACTCGGTGAAGATGACGTCCCGCTCCGCTTCCCGGATCTTCTGGATGATGACCTGTTTGGCGGTCTGCGCGGCGATGCGGCTAAAGTCCAGCGATGTGACGTCCCGCCCCTGCGCGGAGACGCGCAGGCGGCCACTCGACCGGTCGATGATCACCGACGCCTCATCCTCTTCGGCCAGGCCGAGCGTCTTCTTGGCGGCCGTGGAGAGGGCCCCCTCGACCGCCTGGATGAGGATCTCGCGGTCGATCCCTTTGTCCCGCTCAATGGCTTCAAGGATGGAGAGCAGTTCCCCGTTCATCGCACGTCACCACCGGATCGCCTTCTTCGCCGCGCGAATGGACGCGCGCGCGATGGTCTGGTTGCCGTCATCGGTCTTCAGCACGATCGCCTCGGGCTGGACCGCCAGGAGCATGCCGTGGAGCGATAGCGCCCGTCCATCCGGGGCACCCACCTGCAGCTGCAGCTCCTCGCCGATCGCCCGCTCAAAATCCCTGGTCGTCACCAGCGGCCGGTCGAGGCCGGGCGAGGACACCTCGACGAGGTAGCGGTTTTCGATCACGTTCGCCGTCTCCAAGGCGTCGCTGAGGCGCTGGTTCAACTGCGCGCAGCGTTGCAGCGTGACCCCGCCCACCGCATCGACCAGAAAGCGCAGGGTCAGCTGGCCGCCTGTTGGGGCGCAACGCAGCTCAACCAGTTCCATGCCCTGCTCGGTCACCAGGGGCTCCGCCAGGTCACGAATGGCGGACAACTTCTGATCGTCCATCTCTCTGTCCAACAACACGATACGATAGATATCTTGCGAGAGGCACCAGAGAACAAAAAAAGTGGGTCAACCCCACTTTGGCCGTGCCGTGCTGCTTTGTATTAGCTTATTCGACGGGTCAGGAAGTGTCAAGCAGTTTCTTCACCGCCTCGACGAGCGCGTCGGGCCGGCACCGAGTCGCCTCCGGCTGATCTCGCCGCTTCACCTCCAGCTGACGATCGGCGGCCCAGGCCTTGCCAAGCACCACGCGCACGGGAATACCCACCAGATCCGCGTCCTTCAGCTTGCTGCCGGGTGACTGGTCCCGATCGTCCAGGAGCACCTCAAGTCCCGCGGCTTCCAAGGATCGAACAGCCGTTTCCGCCGGCTCCCGCAGCTCCGGACGGCCCGCCTCCATGACCGTGACGACCACGGCGAAAGGGGCGAGGGCTGCCGGCCACAGGATCCCCTGGGCGTCGTGCCGCTGCTCGACCGCCGCGGCGAGAATTCGGTTGATGCCGATGCCGTAGCAGCCCATGAGCATCGGATGCGCCCGTCCGCCGGCGTCTTGCACCGTCGCGCCGAGTAGTTGCGTGTACGTGGTGCCGAGCTTGAAGACGTGCCCCACTTCGATGGCGCGAATGAACGCCAGCGGCTTGCCGCAGTGGGGACAGACGTCGTCCGGCGTGATCAGTCGCAAGTCCGCGACGGCGTTCGGCGTGAAGTCGCGCCCCGGATTGACGTTGACGAGATGGGCATCGGCCTCGTTGGCGCCGGTGACCGCGTTGACGATGGACATCACGGCGGTGTCCGCCAGGAGCCGCACGCCGCCCAGTCGCACCGGCCCGGTGAAGCCGACGGGTGCTCCGCTCACACGCTGGATCGTCTCCGCATTCGAGAGCTTCAGCCGTGCAGCACCGGCGGCGCGAGCCAGCTTGGCCTCGTTGACTTCGTGATCGCCGCGCACGAGCACGGCGACATGGCCGTCCTCGACGTCGTAGAGGAGCGTCTTGATGAGCTGGGCGGGCGACACCTTGAGGAACCGGCTGACTTGCTCCACCGTGTGGTGCCCCGGCGTCCGCACCATCTCCATGGTCTTCGGAGCTGCTGTGGACCGTGGACTGTGGACCGTGGACCCGCACGCCGCCGCTTCGAGATTCGCCGCGTAGCCGCAGCTCTCGCAGCGGACGACGTGGTCTTCCCCGCTCTCGGCCGGCGCCATCAATTCGCGCGAGACGCGCCCACCCATGACCCCAGAATCCGCGTCGCAGGCCAGCACGTCGAGCCCGCACCGTGCGAAGATGCGCTGATACGCCTCGTACATCGCCTGATAGCTTCGATCGAGCCCCGCCTCGTCCACATCGAAGCTGTAGGCGTCCTTCATGAGGAACTCCTTCGAGCGGATGACGCCGAAACGCGGCCGCGGCTCGTCCCGGAACTTCGTCTGGATCTGGTAGACCGTCACCGGCAGGTGCTTGTGGGAGGTGATCTCGCTGAGCAAGTCGGTCACCACCTCTTCGTGGGTGGGGCCGAGGGCGAGCGCCTTGCCGGTGCGGTCTGTGAAGCGGATGAGGACATCGCCGAGGAGTGCCTCTCGCCCCGTCCGCTTCCACAACTCGAGCGGCTGGAGGATTGGCAGCAGGAGCTCCTGGGCGCCCGCGCGGTTCATCTCGTCACGGACAATCGCCGCGGCCTTCTGGAGGGCCCGCATGCCGAAGGGGAGATACGAGTAGGCCCCGGAGCCGAGCCGGCGGATGAGCCCCGCGCGCACCATGAGCTTGTGGCTCACGGCTTCCGCGTCCTTGGGGTCTTCGCGCAGCGTCGGCAGGAAGTACTGCGACCACCGTACCATTGGCCGGCTGAAGGCTTAAGGCTGAAGGCTGAAGGCTACACGGACCATGGGGTGTGGGCAGCCTCCAGCCTCGAGCCTTCAGCCTTCAGCCCGTGGTTGGTCTCATGCAGGAGGTGCCGGACTTCCTCGAGGAGGACATCGACCATCTCGGCCTCGGCCACGCGGCGGATCTGCTGACCCCGGCGGTAGATGACGCCGACCCCGCCCCCGCCTGCGAGGCCGATGTCGGCGTGCTCCGACTCGCCGGGGCCGTTCACGACGCAGCCCATGACGGCGACGGTGAGCTCTAGGGCTCGCGGCTCGGTCCGGCCCAAGTCGGTCAGCCGCTGCTGGACCTGCTGGGCGATGCCGACGACGTCGATCTCGCACCGGCCGCACGACGGGCAAGCGATGACGTTCGTTTCGAAGCGGCGCAGCTCCAGCGACGAGAGGATGCGCTGCGCGACCTTGACCTCCTCGATCGGATCGCCGGTGATGGAAACCCGGATGGTATCGCCGATCCCCTCCGCGAGCAGAGCGCCAATGCCGATCGACGACTTCACGGTCGACGCCTCCAGGAGCCCGGCTTCGGTGACCCCCAGGTGCAGCGGGTAGTCGCACAAGGGGGCGATGCGCCGGTACGCCGCGAGCATCTGGAGGACGTCGGACGATTTGAGCGAGAGCACGATGTCATGGAAGTTGAAGCGCTCGAGCAGGCGCACGGACTTCAGGGCGCTCTGGACGATGGCCTCGACGAGGTCATGGGGGAAGGCCGCCTCGCATTCCGGATCCAGCGAGCCCACGTTGACGCCCACGCGGATGGGCACGCCACGTTCCTTGGCGCGATCCACGACGTCGTGCACCGATTCGATCCGGCGGATGTTGCCGGGGTTCCAGCGGATCTTGTCG
>CAYJWO010000096.1:0-4744 GCA_964373825.1 uncultured Planctomycetales bacterium | reverse complement strand
CCGGCGAGGTTGATCACGGCCTCGGCCGCTTCCAGCGCCTCCTGCCACTCGCTGCTCTCCCAGGCCACATACCGCACCTGCGATGAGCTGGCGTGACGACCGGGAGCGCGCGTGATGACGACCAGCGCGTGCCCGCGCTGTGCCAGCCGTCGGCATAAGGCCGTGCCAATCCATCCGGTGCCACCCGCGATGACCAGTTTCATAGAGCCGGGCTACGATGTGGCTGCGAGTCGGTTGTAGAGGATCGCTGCCAACCACCCCTTGAACGCGCCGTCGCACACGCCGTAGCCGGTCCCGACCATGACACTCTCCACCGTCCCCTCGGCATGGTAGCCCGGAAAGAGCGACGCCATGAGCTCAAGGAACGCCTCGCCGTACGGCGGCGACGCGAGGTTGAGGAGCCCCACCATCGCCATCGTGCCTCCGGCGATCGCCGCCCCGGTATATGCCAGCGCTTTTGGGTCCCACCGCATCCTCACCCCCCTGGTTGTCCAACGCCCCCGTCGGTCTTCATCTGCTCGATGATCCGTTCCAGTGGAAGCTCAAGCGCGTGGGTCGTATGGTGGGCCACAAGCTCCCGCGACGGTCCGATGGCGCGCTGAAGCTCCGCCAGCAGCGGGGCGTGCTCGCGGTCCAAGGCCGCGACCACCCGGCGGTGCAGCTCGCGGGTTTGCTCTCCTAGGGTCGCCAACTCCGCATACCGCAAGCCGCTGCCGTCCCGCGGGAGACTGAAGGCTTGCGTGAAGAGCCGCAGGATAGCCACGTTGAGCTGCTTGGCATCCGCTTCCTTCGCCTCGAGCGCTTCCCAAATCTGCCGCGTGGCCCAGTAGCGCGCGAGGAGCCCCAGCTCCCGCTTGAGCGACCGCTCCATCGTGAGCTTGAGGTACAGCGGAGGGTCTGGGAATGTTGCGATAAGCCGGCCGGCCAGCTGTTCCACCACCCGCGCGCACGTCAAGAAGAGGTACGTGGAGCGCCACCGGATCTCTTCGGCATCCATGAGGGGGTCTCGCTATTCCTCGCGGCGGTCCAACCGGGTGGCCAGCTCCGACGGATCCGTTGTCGGCAAATGGCACCGGTAGCCCTCGCAGACGTACGCCGTCGGTGTGCCCCGCACGGCCGTCTGCGCTGCGACGTAGGGGATCACGCGCGCCATGGCGTCGCCCGCCGCCCCCCCGGGGCGATGGACCAGCGTCGTGCGCGGCAGGAACCGCTCGTGCACCACGCGCCACAGCGCCTGGGTGCGCGGATCCTCCGGTTCGCCGGCGATGACGAGCTCGCGCACCGGCCCCAGCGCGAAGTCCCACGCGATCAGCAGCTGCGGAAAGCCGAACGGAGCCCGTTCGATGTTCGCGGCGAAGGCCTCGAGGGTGCGCCGGCCCAGATCCTCCAGCGCCCGGTCGGCGGTCAAGTGCCCCAACCGCAGCAGCCACAGCGCCGCCATGGAGTTGCCGGAGGGTGTGGCGCCGTCATAGGAAGGCTTCGCGCGGGCGATCAGCGCATCGGAGGCTTGATCCCGCATGAAGAACCCCGGCGCCCCGGCGTCTCCGAACCGCTCGGGCAGCGCGTGGGCGAATCGCCGGGCCGCCTCGAGATACCGCGGATCCCCACCGGCCTCATACAGGTCGAGCAGCCCGCACCCGAAGAACGCGTAGTCCTCCAAGGTGCCGGGATACCGCGCGTCGCCGTCGCGAAATCGGCGCAGGAGCTGGCCGTCGCGGACCAGATGCGCGAGGACAAAATCCGCGGCCCGCGCCGCCGCCTCCAGATACCGGGGCTCCTGGAGGGTCGCAGCGCCATAGGCGAAGCTGGCGATCATCAGGCCGTTCCACGACGTGAGGATCTTGTCGTCCCGGTGGGGGCGCGGGCGGCCCGTCCGGACCTCGAGGAGCCTCGCCCGCACCCGCGCGAGCCGCCGGGTCAGCTCCTGGCGATCGAACCCCTTGAGCGTCGCGAACGCGTCGAGGGGTTGCTCGACGTGCAGGACGCTCCGTCCATGCTCGAAGTTGCCTTCGGCCCGCACGCCGTAGAACTGGGCGGCGAGCGCTCCGTCCTCCGCGCCCAGCGCCTGGGTGAGCTGCTCGGGCGTCCAGACGTAGAACGTCCCCTCTGCACCTTCGCTATCCGCATCCTCTGCTGAATAGAAGGCGCCGCGCGGATCGGTCAGATCCCGGAGCACGTACTCGAAGATACCGCGCGCGGTCTCAGCGTACTCGGTCCCACCACCTGTCACAGGCCCGGTGGGCCGTGCGCCCTGCGCACCGCCGCCGCCGGCGGCGTCGACAGGTGGTGGGATCGCCCGGTAGGCGTCGAGGTACGCGCGGGCGAGGAGCGCTTGGTCGTAGAGCATCTTCTCGAAGTGCGGCACGAGCCACCTCGCGTCCGTGGCGTATCGGTGGAACCCGCCGCCGAGCTGGTCGTGGATTCCGCCCCGCATCAGATGATCCAGCGTCGTCGTCACCAGGTCGAGCGCCTGGCCAGCCCCGGTCCGCGCCCCGTAGTGGAGCAGGAACGACAGCTCATGGGCCCGCGGGAACTTAGGCGCCGGTCCAAATCCGCCGTACGTCGGGTCGAAGGCGCTCGTGGCGGCGTTGAACGCGTCATGCAGGACTTGCTCGGTGATCGTCCCCTGGCCAGCGGCGGCCGCCGCCGAGTCAGCGATCGACCGGGTGAGCTGCTGGGCCGACCGGGCCAGCTCCTCCCGTCGGGTGGCCCAGGCGTCCGCCACGGAGAGGAGCAACTCCGTCATGCCGGGTAGGGCCCCGCGCCGCTCGGGGGGAAAGTACGTGCCGCCGTAGAACGGCTGTCGCTCCGGCGTGAGGAAGACGGTGAGCGGCCAGCCGCCGTGGCCGGTCATCGCCATGACCGCCTGCATGTAGAGATCGTCAACGTCCGGCAGTTCCTCGCGGTCCACCTTGATGCTGATGAAGTGACGGTTGAGGAGCTCGGCGATGGCGGGATCCTCGAACGATTCCCGCTCCATGACGTGGCACCAGTGGCACGTTGAGTAGCCGATCGAGAGGAAGATGGGTTTGCCCTCGCGGGCCGCGGTCGTGAAGGCTTCTTCGCCCCACGGGTACCAGGCGACCGGGTTGTGCGCGTGCTGGAGCAGGTAGGGGCTGCGCTCGTGGATGAGCCGGTTCGGCTGCCGTGCCGGTTGGACGGTGGTCTGGGAGGAGCTCGTGGAAGACTCCATGGTCGACTCCCGCTGGGTCGTGGATGGACAGCCGGCTGTCAGCGCGCTCAGGAACAGCGCGAGATACACGAGGCCTCGCCTGCGCGCCATCCTACGTATCAGCGTAGCCGACCGCCCCTGATCAGTCAACCGACCAAGTGGCGTAGTGGCCTGGTGATCGTAAGCTGTCTACCCACTAGGCCATCGGGCCACTGGGCCACTTCGCTCATTGTTGGTTACATTGACACTGTCGCAACCCGATGCTATGCTGCCACTTCTATGCATCCTGCCCGCGCATTCATCAACCTGCTCTATCCCCCGGCCTGCCTGCTCTGCGAAAAGCCCGTCACTACGGACGACGCCGTGCTCTGCCCGACCTGTCTGGACCGCTGCCCGCGCAACGGCCCGCCGGCGTGCGTCCACTGCGGGCTGGAGCAGCCGGGCGCGTACGATGCGCAACCGCTGTGCGCCTCCTGCCGGCGGCGGCAACCCGTCTTTGACCGCGCGTGCAGCCCGTGGCGTTACGCCGGTTCGGCTCGCCGCGCCGTCCATGCGTTCAAGTACCGAGGTCGCTGGCGGCTGGGCCGGTGGCTGGCCGATGAAATGGCGCGCCAGGCGCGGCGCTACCTGCCCCTGGAAGCGGTCGACGCGCTCGTCCCGGTGCCGCTCCACGGGGTCAAGCGCTGGCTGCGCGGCGGCAACCCCTCCGACCGCTTGGGACGCCGTATCGCCCGGCAGCTTGGCCTCGCGTACGCCCCCCGCGCGCTGCAGCGCCGGCGATGGACGCGCGCGCAAACCCGCCTGCGCGGGGTGGCGGCGCGCCGCCGCAACGTCCTCGGCGCGTTTCGCGCACGAGCCCGGCTCGTCGAGGGACGCGGGGTCCTGCTCGTTGACGACGTGTTGACGACCGGGGCCACGGCGGACGCCTGCGCTCACGCGTTGCGCGCTGCGGGCGCCCGACACGTCTTCGTCCTGACCGCCGCCCGCACCCCCCGCGCATGAGACGAACCCATCGCATTGCGGATTGCGCATTGCGGATTGCGGATTGTTGTCCGCCCAATTCGCAATCCGAAATTCGAAATTCGCAATGAAGATATTACGGACGTATGTGTTGCAGGAGCACCTGGGGCCCTTCCTCGTCACCATGGGGGGGCTGACGGCGGTGCTCCTCGCCGGCAACATCATCAAGTTCGCCGAGCTCGTCGTCGCCAAGGGGGTCAGTCTCCTCGACGTCCTGCGCCTCCTCCTCTACCTGATCCCCGCGATGCTGACGTTCACCATTCCGATGGCGTGCCTCGTGGCCATGGTCCTGGCCTTCAGCCGCCTGAGCTCCGACTACGAGCTCATCGCGATGCGGGCCTCCGGCATCGCCCCGGTCCGGCTCGTGATGCCGATCGTGGTAGTCGGGCTGGTACTCAGCGGCCTGCTCCTCATCGTCAACGATCGCGTGGCACCCGCGGCCCACCTGGCGTTCCGCCGGCAGCTCAAGGCGATCGGCATCAAGCAGCCGATCGCGTACCTCGAAGCCGGCACGTTCATCAAGGCGTTTCCGCCGTACGTCATCTTCATCTA
>CAYJWO010000095.1:0-4812 GCA_964373825.1 uncultured Planctomycetales bacterium | reverse complement strand
CGCTGCAGCTGCGCTACCTGCAGACGCTGGCCGAGATCGCCACGGAGAAGAACTCAACGACGATCTTCCCGGTGCCGATCGACCTGATCTCGCCGTTCCTTCAGAAGAAGGACGCGTAGGTGGTGGCCGGGGTGGCGGAATAGGCAGACGCGCGGGTCTCAAAAACCCGTGGCCGAAAGGCCATGAGAGTTCGATTCTCTCCCCCGGCACCGCTTTACGAAGCGGGCGAGGTGATGAGCGACTGGTCGGAGGTGAACCGGCCGATGCGTCGGAACCGCTCGTAGCGGCGTTGGAGGAGCGTCTCTGTCGGCACCGCCTCGACCTGCTTGAGGAACCGCTGGATGGAAGCGCGCAGGCGCTGCGCGACGGCGTCGGGGTCGTGGTGGGCGCCGCCGAGCGGCTCCTCGATCACCTCATCCACAATCCCGAATCCGAGCAGATCCCGCGCGGTCAGCTTCAGCGCCTGGGCGGCATCGGGCGCCCGCGCGCGGTCCCGCCAGAGAATCGCGGCACACCCTTCCGGCGAGATGACGGAGTAGTACGCGTTTTCCAGCATCGCCACCCAATCGCCTACGCCGACGCCCAAGGCACCCCCGGATCCCCCCTCCCCGATGACGCAGACGTAGACCGGGGTCTTCAGCCGCGCCATCTCGCGCAGGTTGTAGGCGATGGAGTGCGCCTGGCCGCGCTCTTCGGCCCCGATGCCAGGATACGCGCCGGGGGTATCGACGAACACCAGGACCGGCAGGCGGAATTTCTCGGCCAGCCGCATGAGCCGCAGCGCCTTGCGGTAGCCCTCGGGGTGGGCCGAGCCGAAGTTGCGCATGAGGTTCTCCCGGGTGTCGCGGCCTTTCTGATGCCCCAGGACGACGCACGCTCGCCCCTCGAACCATCCGGTGCCGCCGATGAGCGCTCGATCATCCCCGAAGAGCCGGTCGCCGTGCAGCTGGAGGAAATCGCTCAAGAGGAGAGTGATGTAGTCCAGCGTGTACGGCCGCAGCGGATGGCGGGCCAACTGCACCCGCTGCCATGGTGTCATCTGGCTGTAGACGTTGCGCTTGAGCTGCTCGAGCTGGGCTTCGAGCGCCCGGACGGTCTGCGGCCCCTGCGCGCGGTCGCCGAGCTTGCGCGCTTCCTCGAGGCGACGCTCCAGCTGGGCGAGCGGCTGTTCGAAGTCGTAGCGATAGCCGTTGACGGACGTCATCGCAGCAGGCCGATGTGGTGGAGCATCCCTTAGTCCACGATGGTGACGGAGGTCCCGACCGGCAGGATCGCGAAGAGCTCTTCGACGTCAGCGTTGCGCATCCGCACGCAGCCGGCGGTCACCTGCTGGCCGATGGCGCTCTCGTCGATGGTCCCGTGGATGCCGTATCCCTTGCGGTCGAACCCCAGCCACCGCGTGCCGAGGATGTTCTCGGGACTGCCCGCCGGCACCGCCGCCCCCTCCTTGTACCACACCGGGTTGACGATCTTATTGACGACGGTGAACGTCCCCGCCGGGGTCGAACTCTCCGCCCCGGTCGCTACGGAATAGACCTTCACGAATTCCTCGTCCGACGTCAGGAGGAGCTGGTTCTGCGACTTGTCCACGGTCACGCGGAACGTCCCCGACGGCACCTTGAGCTGCTGTCCCGGCCGGATGAGGGCGCCGGAGATCCCGTTGGCCCGCTGGAGGAGATCCACCGTCGTTCTGTACGCCTTGGCGATCTGTGCGAGCGTGTCGCCCCGCTTGACCACGTGCAGCGTGTCGTGCGCCGTCACCGCCGGCGATAAGAGCAGGGCGACGTTCACCGCCCCCAAGCGCTCCTGCGTCGGGACGGCGAGCGCGGAATCCGGGAATCGCTCCAGGAGCATGCGGTAGGTCGCCCGGGCTTCGAGCAGCTGCTGCTGGGCGTCGTAGACCTGGCCGAGCTGCAGGAGGCCGTTGTCCGCCCACGGGGAATCGGGATGGGTCCCGACCAGCTCCTCGAGCAGCGCCTGGGCGTCCGCGAGCTGCCCGCTGCGCTCCAACTGCTGGGCCCGCGCGAGCAGCCGTTTCGCCTGCCCGCCGAACATGCCCTGCTGGGCCGCCCAGATCACGAACGCCGCCGCCACCAACCCCCCGACGCCGATCCCGACCCGCATGAGCACGTCCTTGCGCATCCCCACGCCTCCCACCCTCCTATCCCACCACCTGCCGGCCAGCCGGAGGCTGGCCCCAACGGGGCGGGATTGCCGTAGGCAATCCCCCGTCAGGTAGTGGGACTAGGCCATCACGACCGCGACGACAATCCCCAAGACCATGCCGGCGACCACCTCCAACGGGGTGTGTCCCAGCAGCTCTTTCAGCCGCTCCTCTTGGATGCGCCGCCGAAAGTACATGTCCTCCAGGAGTCGGTTCAGGACTTGGGCCTGCCGGCCGCTCCAGCGGCGCACCCCCTGGGCATCGAAGAGGACGATGACGGTGAACGCGGCGGCCAACGCGAAGAGGTGGGAGTGGAATCCGGCTTCGAATCCGATGGAGGTCGTCAGGGCGCTCACACCCGCCGCGTGGGTGCTTGGCATGCCGCCGGTCCCCAGCAACCACCGGAAATCAAACCGCCGCAGCTGAATCACCCCGAGGGTTATCTTGACCACCTGCGACACGATACAGGCGAGGAACCAGACCACGAAGACGCGGTTCGATGCCCACTCCGAAAACACGGAAGGCATCGCTACGGGCTATGCGGCTCGAGCACGTGGACGCGCAGCCGGCGGCCGCTGCTCCCCAGGGTCGAGGCGCCGTCCCGAACGACATACCCCCGGTTGCCTTGCGCCAGCCGCTGCTGATCCTCGGCTTGGAGCTGCCGGATGCGGGCCAGCCACACCTCCCAGCGCTCCCGCCGGGCCTGCCGCTTGAGGTCCCGAATGGCCTCTTTGAGGGCGGTGATGGACGCGAACTTCGCCTCGAGCTCGTCCCGCTGGGCGCTGGCGACTTGAAACTCCCCGGTCAGCGAGGCATGGAGCTGGCGCAGCTGCTCATACTCGGTGCGCAGGCCGGTCAGCTCGGTTTCGGCGTGCTGGAGCTTCCCCTGGAGCGCTGTGAGTTCCCGTTCCATGTTGGCGATCCGGGCGTCGCGCTCCTCCAGCGCCTGGCGCGCTCCGGACAGCTCGGTCGTCAGCCCGTCCCGCTCCCCGCGCAGCTCCCCCACCATCCCCTGCAGCCGGCCGTAGCCGCTGGCCAGGCGGTGCCGCTCGTATTCGGTCGAGGACACCCGCCACAGGCTGGCGGCGACCACGACCATGAGGATACTCAACACAAGCCGCCCCTGGCGCGTCGCCATGGGAATCTCCTTGACGGTTACATGACGGCCATACTATAGTGTCGTAGTATACGCCCCCCCGCGCCGCAACACAAGCGGTTTCCCTCATGCTGGCGCGCGCTATCTCCTGCACTGTCCGTGGGTTAGAGGCATTCCCCGTCCGGGTGGAAGTGGACGTGTCTCTGGGCCTTCCGACGGTCACGATCGTCGGGCTCCCGGACCAGGCGGTCCGCGAAGCCCGCGAACGGGTGCGCTCCGCCATCGTCAACAGCCAGTTTCGGCTTCCCTCCCAGCGGCTGACCGTCAACTTGGCTCCGGCCGACGTGCGCAAGACCGGCGGGGTGTTTGACCTCGCGATCGCCCTGGGGATCCTGGCGGCTTCCGGCCAAGCCGATCCCGAACGGGTGGCGAGGGTGACCGCACTAGGCGAACTGTCGCTGGACGGGCGGGTGTGGCCGGTCCGCGGCGTCTTGCCGATCGCCCGGATGCTGCACCAGCACCGGGCCGGGCCGCTGCTCCTGCCCTCCGAGAACGCCCTCGAAGCCGATCTGGTCCGCGGGCTCAGCGTCTTGCCAATCACATCGCTGCGGGAAGCGGTGGAGGTCTTGGCCGGCGAGTGGCCGCCTCGCCTGAACCCGATGCCTCGCCGGAGGCCACGGGTCTCGCGTGATCGCTCGGACGTGGACTTCAACGACGTCAAGGGACAGGGATTTGCCAAGCGCGCCCTGGAGGTTGCGGCAGCGGGCGGCCACCATGTCCTGCTCATCGGCCCGCCCGGCTCCGGCAAGACCATGTTGGCGCAGCGCCTGCCCACCATCCTGCCGTTGATGGCGCCGGATGAAGCGTTGGAAGTCGCCGCCATTCACAGCGTGGTCGGCCTCCTGAGCGGCCAGCCGTTGCGTCGGCAGCGGCCGTTCCGGGCGCCCCACCACACCAGCTCCGCCCAAGCGCTCGTCGGTGGCGGTCCCCATCCAGCACCAGGAGAGATTTCCCTGGCGCACCACGGCGTCCTCTTCCTCGATGAGCTGCCCGAGTTCCACCGGGACGTCCTCGAGAGCCTGCGGCAGCCGTTGGAAGAAGGGCGCGTCCGCATCACTCGCGCCCAAGGGGCCCTGACGTTCCCCAGCCGTTTTCTGCTCATCGCCGCCATGAACCCCTGTCCCTGCGGGTACCTCACCGACTCGCAGGGCCGCTGCCGGTGCCCCTCCACGAAGGTCGCGGCGTATCTCGCCAAGATTTCCGGGCCGCTCCTGGACCGCATCGATCTGCATGTCGACGTGCCGGCGGTGCCCTTTGAGGCGCTGACTCGAGCGCCTGACGGCGAACCCTCGGTGCGCATCCGCGCGCGCGTGCAGCGGGCCATCGCCTTTCGCCGCACGCGCGGCCAGCGCTGGCCCAACGCCCACCTGCGCGCCAAAGACCTCAAGCCCTTCTGCCCTATGTCCACCGAAGCGCTCCGCCTGCTGAAGTCCGCCATGCAGGACTTGCATGTCTCCGCGCGATCCTACGGCAAGACCTTGAAGGTCGCCCG
>CAYJWO010000094.1:0-4859 GCA_964373825.1 uncultured Planctomycetales bacterium | reverse complement strand
TCTCTTTTGCCGGGGCCGCCGGGCCCCCCGCCGCCCGGGCGCCGCGGCGGGCGTTGGCGGGGGGGGGGGGGGCGGGGGGGGGGGGTGCTGGGGGAGGACCCGTCAAATTGAGACACCACCGGACGCTTGACCCCATACGGGCCTTACGGTACGCTAGCGATGATGCGCCTGGTGAACGCGCTCCTGAGACGACGACCGGCCGCTGTGGTGTGCTTGCTAACGGGGGTCTTACTCCTCCCGTCGGGCTGCCTGCCGAAACGCTCCGACGCCCCGGCCATGCTCTTCTCCACTCCGGGCACTTCGGAGGGGGGGCAATCGCCTCCGCTCAGCGCCCACGCCGCCATCCACGATGACGGCCGGGTGACGATGAGCCTGGTCAATGCCGGCCCCGCCCCCCTGCGCCTGAACTACCTCCTCGACCAGTACGTGGCCCAAACGTACGACGGCCGCGTCCTGCCGCTGGACAAGGGAGATCTCCTCCGGTACCCGGACGTCGCCGACTCCGGCAGCGGGGCGTCATTGACGATTCGGCTCCCGCCGGACTTAAAGCCCCAGCAGATCGCCCGCCTGACCGCCAAGACCAACTTCGGCAACACCGTGATGACTCTCACCCCCAGCGGCTTTTCGACGCCGGTCATCGGCGCGTCGCTCGGCCACCCGGACCCCACCGCGTACATGTCCCCGGTCGTGGAACCGGGCAGCACGCTCCGGGACGCCGCCGACCCGGTGCTGGTCCCGCCGAGCCCCGCCGCCCTACCCGCCGACCCGCGAGTCCAGGGAACGCCGCCAGCACCAAGGCCGTCAGCTTCGCAGCTGCCCGGTGGTCCGGGCGGCGAGCCGCCGCCGATCGGTACTGTACCAGTGCTCGTCGAGTTCGAGCAGGAGGTGGGCACACTGCTCAAGGCGAAGGTGTGGTGGGACACCGCGGACCAGTCGGTGCTCGTGTCGCACGGGCGCAAACGAACCTTCCACGTGACCCGCGGCCGGCACGATTTCTTCGTGACGTGCCCGCTGCCGGGAGTCGCCGTCACGAAGGCGCACGTGCCGTTGCACGTGACCGGCGACCCGCCGCTGCGCGTCGTGCTCTACGCCCTGCCGAAGAACATGGGTGTAGACCTCACCATCCAGGTCTGGCAGGCGGAGCGCAAGGTGTGGGAGCAGCTCTTCCAGCCGGAGCCGCTGACCTAACCCACGAAGCGCAGGAACTCTTCTCGCGTGCGCGGCTGCAGGAAGGGGTTCGCGCGCCGCTCCTCGCCGATCGTCGAGGTCAGCGCCGGCGCGTAGTGGTGGCCCGGGCAGACGATCGTCGCCTCATCGAGAGCGGCCAGCCGTGTCAAGCTCTCAAACAGCGTCCCCGCGTTACCTCCCGGCAAGTCCCACCGGCCGCACGCCTGGATGAACAGGGTATCCCCCGTGAACACATGCCCCCCGATGAGGAAGCACTGGGACCCCGGCGTATGGCCCGGCGTGTGGAGGACCTCCACGGACAGCGACCCAACGGGAATCCGGTCGCCGTCCGCCGTCGCCCGGAGGTGCTGCGGAGCAAGCTTCAGCGGCCCGGCGTCCGCCTCGTGCACGTAGACCGCCAGGTCCATGGCGGCGAGCAACTCGGCGAGCGCCATGACGTGATCGAAATGCTGGTGGGTGACCAGCGCGGTCGTCAGTCGCAGCCCCTCTGCCTTGACCGTCTCGAGGATCGCCGCGGCCTCCCACCCGGGATCGACGACCGCCGCTTCCCGGCTGGCGGGATCGCCGAGGAGATAGACGCAGTTCTGCATCGGCCCCAGCTCCAGCGTCTTGAGCAGGAAGGGGCTCGGCATCGTCAGCGGTGGCGAGCACCGGGCGATCCCACGACCCGCCGCACGACCAGCGGCTTGACCCACCAGCAGATGCCGCTGATGAGCAGTGTCAGCAGGTACGAGCACACCAGCAACAGGACGGTCGCCGCCAACCCCACCGCCGGATCGAGCCCGTCCTGGGCCAGGAGCCCGATCACCGCGGCGTCCTTGGAGCCGAACCCCACGAACGAGAGCGGCACGATCCGCCCGACGAGCCGGCTGCACGCGACGACCTGGCTGACCAGCGGCAGCGGCCGCGCCTGGCCGAGTGCCCGCAACACCGCATCCAGCTGGAGAAACAGCGCGCCGAATGCCATCGCCGTAAGCGCCAACGGCACGACGAGCTGCGGCCCGAGCAGCTGGCGCAGGCCGGCCCGGAACTCCGTCATGTCGATCTCCCACGGCGAGAAGCGACGCCAGCGGCGCGCCATATGCCGCAGCGAGGTGACCCACAGCGCGATCCCCGCGCCGAGCGCCAGCAGGGCGACGAGGCTGGCCACGACCGCCCATCGCACTCCCTGGAGGAGCGGAACCGTCGCCAGCAGCTGCAAGCCCCAGACGCCACACCCCACCAGCACGACCCAGTTGAGCACTTTGGTCATGACCACGCTCGAGAGCGCGTAGCCGACGGTGATCCCCGTCTCCATGGAGATGTACCCCGCGGCGAGAAACTCTCCGACGTGGCCGGGGGTGACCAGGCCGAGGTAATGGCTGGCCAGGTACGCCAGGAGCGTTTTCGGATAGGCATGCCGGATACGCTGCACGGCGAGCAGCCATTGCCAAACGAGTGCTTGGGTGAGCAGCATGAAGACGGTGAGCAGCATGCAAAACCCCAGCCAGCGGACGTCCATCCGCAGCAGGGGCAGGTCCTGCGAGCGCGGCAGCTGCAGGAGGATGACGATAAACGCGAGGACGCCGAACCATCGGAGCCACCAGACGACGGCGCCCTTGATCGGCTTGCGCTCATGGATGGTCGGCGACGGGCTCATGGGAAGAGCAACGGCGGCCCGTTAT
Organism: uncultured Planctomycetales bacterium; assembly: GCA_964373825.1. GTDB lineage: Bacteria > Omnitrophota > Gorgyraeia > Aquiviventales > Aquiviventaceae > CAYJWO01. Next base: position 2,007 of record CAYJWO010000094.1, on the reverse strand, counting down.
CGGACCGCCGTGCTGGTTCGAACCAGGTGGTGCGTCGGCGTTATGGCGTTGCCGGCGCGGCTTCCTCGACGGCGGCCGGTGCTTTGCTCTCCACCGCTGCCGCGGGCTCAGCGGGCGCTGCGGTCGTATCCGGACTGGCCGGCGGCGTCTGGGCCTCAATCGTGGCGGTGGCTGCGGCGGGCGCCGGGACGGCTTCCGGCGCTGGAGCTGCGGCGGCTGGCGTGGGAGCGGTCAGCGTCACTGACACAGCATGCCGCTTGGCGGTGTTGATGTCAAAGTTGTACTCCACTTCCGCCTCGGCGCCGGCCGTCAGCTGGTCCACCGTGGCCGGCTGGCCGCCCTGTGTGAGGGTGGTTTGCGCCGAGAGAAAAATGGGGGTTTCGAATCCGTACCGGTCCTTGACCTTCAGAAGGGTCGCCGACGGATCCGCGGTGTCCAACGAGACGATCTCCCCTTTGATGAGGAGCGTGGGCAGCGTCCGCAGATCCTCCTCCGCCCCGACCGGTGGCGGCAGCAGTGCGATGCCGACAATCATCGCCACTCCAAATCCCCGTACGAGCCTGTCCATAGCGCAGAACCTCCTTCTCTCGCCGGGCGTATCGCCCGCGACGTGCGCCCAGTATAGCAACCCGCCTTTGTTTGTCAACTCTGCCGGCGCGGCGTGGCGGCCGCGTTGATGCGGTGGATGAGCTCGACGAGCCGGCCGAACTGCTGCTGGTTGTATCGGAAGATGAGGCGCGGCAGGTGCTTGAGGTGCGGCTCGTCGGCCTCACCCGGCAAGGCGCCGCCTTGCGTGATGGCGCCGGACGACAGGAGATCGGCGAACTCTCGGTTCAACCGCTCCACCAGCACGTCGGACAATGGCTCCTGGAGTCGCAGCACGAGCCGATCGCCCACATAGCGCTGGGAATGGTAGACGCGGTAGAAGCCCAGGACCAGATCGGCTGCCTCTTCAGCCGACCGGGCGACCTGGTAGAGGGCCCGATCGCTGGAGCTAATCATGCCATCCTCTACCAACTGTCGGTCGAGGAACTGGAGCAGCGGCCGCCAGAAGGGCCGGTCCGGCGGCTCCACGAAGACAATCGGACGCGGCTCCGACTTGCCTGTCTGTATGAGCGTCAGCGACTCGAACCCTTCGTCGAACGTGCCGAACCCCCCCGGAAACAGCACCGTCGCGTGCGACTCCTTAATGAAGAGGAGTTTGCGGGTGAAGAAGTACTTGCAGTTGATCAGCTTCGTGTCGCCCGAGATGACAGGATTGGCCGCCTGCTCGAAGGGCAGCCGGATGTTCAACCCGAAGCTCATGACGCGCCCGGATCCCTCGTGGCCGGCCCGCATGATGCCGCTGGCGGCCCCGGTAATCATCATCCAGCCATGCTGCGTCATGAGCCGTCCGAACGCCTTGGCCATCGCGTACGCCGGATGCCGGTGGGAGACCCGCGCCGAGCCGAACATGGCCACCTTGCGGATGTGCCGGTAGGGCCGGAACACCTTGAAGGCGTAGCATATCTCCTTGACCGCCGCGTTGAGGACTTTCAGGTCGCCGGTCGCCGCCCGGTCCTGGCCGAGCCGGCACGCGGAGACGACCAGCTCGCGGATGAGATTCCGGTCGAACACGTCCTCGACGCCGCCCACCAGCTCGTCGATCTTGGCATCGACCGACGCCTGGCCGCTGGTGTACTGGGATCGACGGCGGTCTGCAGATGGCGAGGAGCCTGGGGAGGTGCTCATCTCACCGCATGTGGGTGTAGCGACGGAGAAAGGCCGTCGGGGTCAGTATCTCCACGTTGGCCACCCGGCCCATCGACAGCAGGTCCTTATCCCCTGCAGCCAATAGGCGCCGATACTCCGTGAGGATCGCCGGGCTGACGACGACTTCGACCTTGTCCTTTGCCCACAGCTCCAGGATTCGGCTGGCGGGGCCACTCCAGAAGACGCCTGATACCAGAACATTGGTATCAAGCACGACTTGCATGCCGCACGGCGCGCAGGGCCTTGGCGAGGGTG
>CAYJWO010000093.1:0-4883 GCA_964373825.1 uncultured Planctomycetales bacterium | reverse complement strand
CTGCCGGTGCTGCAGCCGTACCTGCCGTTTTCGGTCGAGACGCTGCCCGTGCTGGACATCATGGAGGAGGTCGTGAAGAACCTCGGGCATCGGGTGAGTCTCAACAGCATTGCACAAGCGACGCTCGGCGCGGCGAAGTCCGGCAGCGGGTTAGACGCCTTGCGCTGGTTCAAGGAGGGGCGGTTTGATCTCATCACGACGTACTGCCTCGACGACGTGAAGCTGACCAAGGCGGTCTACGAGTACGGCAAGGAGCACGGACGGCTCTTCGCCACCAGCCGGTTCAGCGACGACAAGCTGCAGATCGCCGTCTTCTGGCCGGAGCGCAAGCGCCAGGTGGCGGACATCGCCAAGGTGCTCCAGGAAGCGTGGAGCAAGCGGCTGCGGGTCGAAATCGAGTACCTCTCGCAGCGCGCCGGTCCCGGCGAGAGCCCGCGTCGGATCCGCCAGGTGGACGTCTACCACATCCGCGAGCCGTACCTCGAAGGGTACTGCCACTTCCGCAAGGACATCCGGCAGTTTCGCATCGACCGGATCCTCGACATCAAACCCACCTGGCAGCGGTACACTATTCCCCCCGGCTACGTGCCCACCGTCGGCGCCGAGTAAACCAATGCGGAATGTGGCATGGGGGAATGCGGAATGGGGAACGGCGACGGATTCCGAATTCCCAATTCCCAATTCCGCATGGGAGTGAGTGATGCATGTGGTGGTATTGGGGGCGGGCACCGCGATTCCAGCGAGAGGCTACAGCCCGGCCGGCGTCTATGTGCGGGTGGCCCGCGAGCACGTGGTGCTCGACGCCGGGCCGGGCACGCTGCAGCGGCTCCACATGATCGGTGTCACGCTCTACGACATTCGCCGCGTGTTCTTCACGCACTACCACGTCGACCACTGCCTCGATGTCGTGTCGATGCTCTTTGCGATGCGCATTCCGCACCCCGCGCGCACGAAGCCACTGACGCTGTACGGGCCGCCCGGGCTGCGGCGGCTGATCGCGCAGCTCGATCGCGCCTTTCACGGTTGGCTGCGTCCGCGCCGCTACCGGTTGACGGTCCGTGAGCTTGGCCAGACCTCGCTGCGGTTGCCGGGGTACACGGTGCGCACCTATCGGATGCGCCACTCAGCTCTAGCCCTCGGCTACCGGCTGGAGTCCGCCGGGCGAACGATCGCATACTCCGGGGACACGGATGTCTGCGATGGCGTGGTGGCACTGGGGCGCCGCACGGACCTCTTCCTCCTCGAGTGCGCCATGCCGGACGAACGCAAGGTCACCGGTCACCTGACCCCCACCGAGTGCGGCCGGCTGGCGGCCGCCGCCGGCGCGCGGCATCTCGTGCTGACCCACTTCTACCCCTCGTTGCGCGGCTACCCGATCCGCCGTCGCGTGCGACAATGCTTCAGCGGCCGGCTGACCCTCGCCAGAGACCTGCAAGTCGTCTCGTAATCGGATTACGATAATCTACGAGGCGAGTGACCGTACAAGGGAAGTGATCGGTGCTATAATAGGAGGCGTTCGTCAACGTCACCCGCCGGGTCACAGAGGAGGTTCTCCCATGAACGTCATCAAGACCGGGTTCTTGTTGATCGCGTTGACCTTGCTCCTGGTGTTCGTCGGCCATCTGATCGGCGGGCCGCAGGGCGCGACGACGGCGTTCGTCTTCGCCCTGGTGATGAACCTGGGGGCGTACTGGTTCAGCGACAAGATGGTCCTGGCGATGTACCGGGCGAAGCCGTTGAGCGAGTCGGAAGCTCCCCAGGTCCACCGCGCGGTGCGCGAGATCGCCACGCGCTCCCGGATGCCGATGCCGAAGCTGTACTGGATCCCGACCCGCACGCCCAACGCGTTTGCGACCGGGCGCAGCCCGAAGCACGCGGCGGTAGCCGTCACGTCCGGTTTGCTGGAGGTGATGGGAGAAGAGGAGCTCAAGGGCGTGCTCGCCCATGAGCTGAGCCACGTGAAGAACCGGGACACGCTGATCATGTCGATCGCCGCGGCGATCGCGGGGGCGATCAGCATGCTCGCCAGTTGGGCCCGATGGGGGCTGATGTGGGGCGGCGGCCACCAGGGGGATCGGCGGAACAGCAACGCCGCCGTCCAAGTGGTCGCGCTGCTCGTGATCGCGATCCTGGCACCATTGGCCGCGATGCTCATCCAGCTGGCGATCTCCCGAGCGCGCGAGTACGGCGCGGACGACTCCGGTGCCCGACTCACCGGCAATCCGCACGGGTTGGCAAGCGCTCTGGAGAAGCTGGAGGCCGCCGCGAAGGCCCATCCGCTGCCGGCGAATCCCGCGACGGCGCACCTGTTCATCGTGAACCCGTTGCGTGCGGACGTCTTCGCCAAGCTGTTTTCGACCCACCCGCCCATGCAGGAGCGCGTGCGCAGGCTGCGCACCATGCGGTTGTAATGTCGTCTGATCAGCCGACCGGCCACACGCTCGAGCCGGCGGAAGAGCCCGTGACGGCGGACCGGAATGGCGCCGGGACCCTCTCCTTCAAGGCGGCGACCGCATCCCATTGAGTGGGTGGCAATACTGGCACTCCTCGTCGCACCCGCCACGGCCGGCGCGCAGGAGCTGCGCGTGTCCGCCGCGGTTGACAAGACCACGGTCGGCCTCAAGACGCCGCTGACGCTGACGATTACCGTGCAGGGCGATCTCGCCAACCTGCAGCCACCCGCGTGGACGTTTCCCGAGCCGTTTGTCGTCGCAGGGCAGAGCCAGTCCACGGAGTTTTCGATGCGCGGCCGCGTCATCGAGCGCTCGTGGCAGGCGACGTACGTCCTGGTGCCGCAGGAGGCCGGCACGTTTTCGCTCGGGCCATTTCAGCTCGAGCATGAGGGGGTCACCGCGTCGACGGAGGCCATCACGATCGTCGTCGAGAAGCCGGCGGTGCCGCCCGATCTGGCCCCAGCCGGGCCAGCAGTCTTCCTCTAAACCTGGCTGGCGTTATCCCACGGCTGGGGTTCGACGCGGCCTGACCCCACAACCTGTAGGATTTTTTCGGTATTTTGGGGCTTGACACCAAAAGAAAGCGTGCTAGAGTTGGTCGGTGCAACCCCAACCGGTTGTGGGTTGCGTGTGAAAAATCCCAGATATTGGGTCTTGCGGGGAGGAACGGCAGCATGGCGACGCAGGTCAAGGCGGCTCGGAGGCAACCCAGCGCAGCGACGACACCCCCCATGCTTGAAGGATCCGACGCCTCCTCGAAAGGCCTGCGCATCCCCCGCCGCTGGACCCGCGCGACCATCCATCCCTTCGACGAGATCACCTGGGAACTGCGCACCGCCGCCATCGGCAACGAGCAGGGCAAGGTGGTCTTCGAGCAGAAGGACGTCGAGGTCCCCAGCTTCTGGAGCCAGCTGGCGACCAACGTCGTCGTCTCGAAGTATTTCCGCGGCCCGCTGGGCACACTACAGCGGGAGCAGAGCGTCAAGCAGCTCATCGGCCGGGTCGCCAACACCATCACCGACTGGGGCTGTGCTGACGGCTACTTCGCGACCCCGGAGGACACCGAGGCGTTCCGGGCGGAGCTGACGTACCTCCTCGTCCACCAGTACGCCTCGTTCAACTCGCCGGTCTGGTTCAACGTCGGGATTGAGCCTACGCCACAGTGCTCCGCCTGCCAACCCTACCATGCGCTGATCAATACGGTGCACGGACCCATGCCCATCGGGGAGCTCGTCGAGAGAAACCTCATTGGTCTTCCCGTCTACGACGCTGATGGGCTGACGCAGGTCGTGGCGGTGAAACACAATGGGCGCAAGCCGGTGTTTCGCATCCGACTGAACGACGGGTTTTCCGTCGACGCCACCGGTGATCATCTCGTGTGCGCGCATGAGACACGCCGGACTCAACGAATCGAATGGCGACAGGTCGACCAATTGCGTCCTGGCATGGTGATGCGGGTGTATGCGCACGCGTCACAAACGGTCACCGCTGCGGCGACCGCGCACGCGGTTGCCGAAGCCGCGCTGGCGGGATGGTTGCAGGCCGACGGGTTCGTCGGACAGTACACCGAGGGGACGAACCAGTCGCTCACGGTAGAGTTCATGACCATGGATGACCAAGAATTCGACTGGATTATGGGGCACCTCAAGACGGCGTTTCCCGACGTCCACTATCATGTGCGCGAGGTAGAAACGCAAGATCCGACGCTGCGCGGGCGTCGGATTCGGCTCTATGGAGAGCACCTTCGGCCCTTCGTCGATCGGTATGGCCTCCTGCATCGTGGACAGGACCTACGAGTCCCAACACCGATCTGGACGGCTCCGAACGACGCCGCAGCCGCCTACGTGAAGAGCCTCTTTCAGTCAGATGGCTATGCGGCGGTGCATGTGCCCAGCGCCCACGTCGCGTTTGCCGTGACCTCTGGCGTGTGGGCCGAGGAGCTCCAGCGACTCCTCACTCGCTTCGGCATCTATGCGCGCTTGCGGCAGAAGAAAGAGCGTCGGCCGGACCGCTACGACATGTGGGAGCTGGACGTCTCAATTCGCTCAGAACGGGAGGCGTTTCAACAGTCGATTGGGTTCATCTCGGAGCGGAAGAACGCGAAACTGCGCGAGTCGATGCAGGTGCCCGGCAAAGCGTGTCCAGACGTCCGCTACTCGACCATCGTCTCGATCGATCCGCTAGGTGAGATGGACGTGTATGACATCCAGACCGTTAGCGGCTGCTATCTGACCAACTCGGTCCTGGTCCACAACTGCTTCATCCTCTCGGTGGAGGACCGCATGGAGTCGATCCTCGAGTGGTACCGCAACGAAGGGATGATCTTCAAGTACGGCTCCGGCTCCGGCGTCAACGTCTCGCCGCTGCGCTCCTCGCGCGAGCGCTTGGCCGGCGGCGGCACTCCATCCGGTCCGGTGTCGTTCATGCGGG